>CALEPD010000165.1 GCA_937910265.1 uncultured Bacteroidales bacterium | reverse complement strand
ATAGAAAATAGAAATTATTTAGTATATTTGCAGACTGAATCAGGTGCGAAACGGCAAACTAGGCTCTCCGTCGAACGCCTACGAACAAAAAGTTGAATTTTTAGAGCCTACCCAAATAAAATCTTATCATTATGAAACGAGGAAATATTAAATTAAAATGGGCTCTTTATACTGGTTTTTTGCTGTGGATTATTGGGCTTGTTTTACGTGTTGCCTTTGCCCCTGTTGAGGAAAGTTTCGAAAGCCAACTGTTTCTGTCTCTTTCGTCATATTGCAAGTGGTTTTTGTCATTGCTTGTTTTTGTTGTTGCGATTCCGTTCTTTGCAGAGGGTGTTTTTCGATACTGGGCTACTGGTGAAAAGCGGTCAATGTGGGTTTCTGTTGCATGTATGTCGTTGGCGGTGATTGTGATAATCGTAAAGTCCAGTGGGTGGGTCATGTGTGTGATTTCCGTGTTGTCGATACTGTTTGTCGCGATAACATTATATTTTCTTTTGAGGAGAAAGGATTTCATTGCGAATAATTACCTGTTCTTGATATTCGGTTCTACTCTTGTGTGGATTGCGTATTATGTGTCGCATGTGGAAAATTTGTATCCGTGCTTGATATTCGAAATCATTAAATTATCAGGGCTGTCTCTAGTGTGCTGCTATTTGGTGATCAATCACGGGGTGTTGTGTGCTGTTCTTGCACACGCCATAAACAATGCCATTGTTGCTGTTCCTCTTGCCATCTACGGGGGTCAGCACGACAATATTGAAGTGGAGTTAAATGGTACGAACTTCACAATCAATCGGGTTTTTACCGAGGAAAGGGTAAATGCTGTTTCCGATGAGAAGATTGTGCTGCAAGGCAACATAAATAATATTGTCCTTATGTTGGCGCAGCAAAACAAGAATCATAACGTCTTGTATGTGCCATGTATGAATGATGGTTTCTTGAATTATAGATTTCAGGCTTCTTCCGAAAGTGAAATCAACCCTGGTATGGCTTTTTCTGCGATGGAAACAATGGGACTCATTACTATGGATACTTCGTATGAGCCTTTATGGATTGTTGAATTGCCGATCTCGTTAGATTTGGAATCTTCGAAAGCCGAAAATGTGGAGATGACAACAATGGAAAATTTTGCAAGTTGGATTAGAATGCAATACCATATTCCGGTAATATTAGAGCCATCGCTCAATCCCCGATTGTCAGTTCCATTGCCCGGCAACATTATTGAAAGAGGAAGTGCTACTCAGGAGGATTTGATATCTCAGATCAATAATGCGTATAATGTAAAAATCAGTAAAATGCCTTACGATAAAGCATGTGTGGTTAAGGTCTATCGTCAATAGCTGCGGTGCAAGTTGAATCGAACGGCCTGTTGTCGCCATTGTCATGGCATTGTGAGTCTGGCCACCACCATGGCAGAGTACTGAACTGTTACAATTATCCTAGAATAAATTACTTTGTATTTTATTGTGGTAGGAGAGGGTTTATATGACTTGCAGGCTAGTGTTCACGTTTGTCAATTTGCATATGATCTCTTCCATATCCGGACTGATGCCCTTCTCTGTGAGAAGGGCTTGTTCATAAAATTGACTGCGATATTGAAGCTGCTCCGATATGAATACACGTTGTTCTTCTTCGTTTTTGTTGTTTAGAAGAGGCCTTGATCTTTTAGATTTGCGGATTCGTGACATGATGGCTTCTAACTCCATCTTGAGGTATAGGGTTTTCCCGTGTTGGTTCATCCATTTTAGGTTGTCGTAGAAACACGGGGTGCCACCTCCGGTTGCAATAACGGTGTTCTCAAGGTCGGCTGTGTCGTGTAGCGTTTGTTGTTCCAATCGACGAAATACCTCTTCTCCATATTTGGAAAAGAGGGTATTGATGTCTGTACGGTATTTGGTTTCAATGGCTCGGTCTAAATCGATGAAATTGTACCGTAGTTTTTTTGCCAGAATTTTCCCAAATGTGCTTTTCCCGGCATACATGTAACCTATAATGTATATCTTCATCCGCTTTTTAATATTCGAAACTGCTGCCGCCTAAAAACTCTCTCATAATAGAGGTGGGTGGAATGTATTTTGGGTCTATGGGTTCGATGAGTTCGATAAATGAAAGAAGACGTTGCGCTTCTGCATATTCCTCGCATGTCTCCGGCACTCTCTTTAAAAGGGGTTCGGCAACTGTACGCAATACGCCTAGCTCGTAAAGTAGCGCGGAATTGAACATAGCATCGGCGTTTTCCTGATAGGGGAAGATATGGATGCGTTCACCGCGTTGTACTTCGGGCCAACGACGCAATGTCTCACGGGCGTCCCATCCTCTGAAGTTGTTGTCACGTACAATTCTGCGTATGAGTCTGTTGTCGCTGCTGTGGATGATATTCTGATTGTCGAGCGCTATTTGGGTAAGTGCCGACAGATAGACTTTGAACTTCAGTTGGTCGTCGATTTGTGCAGTCAGGCGCGGATTAAGGGCATGGATGCCTTCAACAAGCAGTATGCTTTGCGGTGTCAACTGCAGGGTCTTGCCGTTGAAATAGGGGTTGCCGCTGAGGAAATCGAAAGTGGGTATCTCTACCTCCTCGCCGTTGAACAGGCGTTGCAGGTGGTCGTTGAGCAGCGGAATGTCCAAAGTCTCGATGTTTTCGAAATCGAACTCTCCGTTGGGGAGCTTCGGGGTGCGGTCGCGAGGCACGAAGTAGTCGTCGAGTGAAAGTTGTTTTACATCAAATCCCAGTATACTCAGTTGTACACTCAGACGACGGCATGAGGTGGTTTTGCCCGAC
Organism: uncultured Bacteroidales bacterium; assembly: GCA_937910265.1. Taxonomy (GTDB): domain Bacteria; phylum Bacteroidota; class Bacteroidia; order Bacteroidales; family P3; genus Colimorpha. Next base: position 12,910 of record CALEPD010000165.1, on the reverse strand, counting down.
GACGATGGGCCGGCCAGCAATACCATGCGAACAGTGTCCTTGCGTTCGTAAATCATTTCGGCTATCTCGGAATATTTCTTTTCGTGCAATGCTTCTGCTACATGTATCAGGTGGTTTGTGCCTTTGTTGCGCACAATTTCGTTCAATGAGGGTATGGTGTCGACGCCCAGTAGCTTAACCCACTTTTTGTGTTCTTGAAACACGTTGAATAGTTTTGGTGTTTCCTGGCTCAGTGACAGCATGTCGGGATTCTTGCGGTCGGGACATTGCAGTATGTAGCCTTCTTCGTATGGGCGGAAATCCCAGCATTGGAGGCATCCGGTAGTTGGTGCCAGCTGAGATGCTGTTTTGTGTACAGTGCCGTCGAGACTCTGCACCGATACATACAGTTGAGGAAGTTCTTTCAGCAAGCGGAGCGTGTCGGGTATATTGCTTTTTTCAAACAATTCGATGGCATCGGCAAGAAGCATAGACTGGCGCGAGAAGGGTATGTTTGCCACTTGGAGTTTGTGCATGTGCTCGCGGAGGGTTTGGGCTATTTCAAGTTGATTGGGAGCTTCATAACCTTCGTCAAAGGTCAATGTGCAGTAAAATCCGTTGGTGAGTGAATGGCAGATGGTGAGTTGAGCCTGTGGGTATATGTCGCGTACGGCCTTGAAAAGAAGGAAACAGAGCGAATTTTGGTAGATACGCCATCCTTGACGATGGGTGATGTCGAAAAACCGTATGGTTTTTGGACGGAAAATATTGTATTCCAACGATTCCACCCGATTGTTCACTAAGGCGCCGAGAATGGGGTAGGGTAGGGTGTTTTGATTTTGTTTCAGTTCTTCGTAGTATTCTCGGGCCAAGGATGCAAGTGAGGTACCTTGGGCTATGGATCGTCTAATCTGAGTGTTTTCAATTACTATTTCAATGGTATTCATGTAATAATATATTTGGTCTATAGAATAGGGTGGTTGGTTATGCTGTTTTCGATGGTTGTGTTTGTTGCGAAGCGAGTGATTCAGCAAAAGTATAAACGTATAGCGATATCTGTCTCCGGCAATTTGTATAATCGGAATATATCTATAAAATAACGTGATATCAACCAGAATCGTATTTTCGCATATTATAAAGTATGTGAAACAGCGAAACGAACCAATTGTGGCATCTGCATGAAAACAAAATGGGGAGACGATTCACATCGTTCCCCATACATTAAAACAGTAATTACATTAAGTGGGATTATAGATTCATGTTGTTTTGATGCACCTTTCGGTACCGGCATTACGATACTAACGCTATGGCGCGGGCGGTCTCGGCTTTTGCCTGGGCAACGATGTAGCGGCACGATTTTTCGAAGCTTTGGTCACGCAAAGTGTCGAGCAGCAGCAGATAGCCCATGATGATATAGGCAATCGATTCGGTCATATTGCGGGCATGTGATTCGAAGAGGGGGTCGGAAGTGCCGTTGGCGGCTGCGAGATTGTAGAGACGCGAGTATTCATTGACGGTGCCGCGCAAGGTGTCGAGCAATTGGTCGAGTGCCGGGTTGTTGGCACCTGCCAGCATTTCGACTGCCATGGCGTCGTATTCGGAAATGCGCTTGAGGTAGGCTCCGCTGACAATTCCCTTGAGAGCGGCCACCACCTGTAGCTGGCTGGTACCCTCGTAGATGGAGAGAATGCGCGCATCGCGGTAGAGGCGCTCGCAGGCGTATTCTTTCATATAGCCACTGCCTCCATGCACTTGAATACAGTCGTAAGCACAGCGGTTTGAGAATTCGCTGGCCATCAGTTTAACCAGCGGGGTGAGAATGTCGGCAATGCGGGAAGCGGGTTTGGATGTGGCTGAGAAATCGACCATTCGTGCAGTTTCGTACATCAGGCTACGCGCTGCGTCGGTGCGTCCACGCATGGCATCGAGCAATTGCTGCACTTGTATGAAATTCTTGACGGGATGACCAAACTGTTCACGGGTGGCCGCATAGGCTTCGGCTTCACGGCAGGCAGCCTCACAAAGTCCGATGGATTGGGCTCCCACACCCAAGCGGGCTCCGTTCATGAGCGACATCACATATTTGATGAGTCCCAAACGGCGTTCGCCGACAATGGCTGCGGGTGCATCGGTAAATACCAATTCGGCTGTGGGCGAACCTTTGATACCCATTTTGTTTTCAATGCGACGCACGGACATGCCGCCGTCGGCACGGTCATAAACAAAGTAGGAAAGGCCGCGTCCGTCGGTTGAGCCTTCCTCACTGCGTGCAAGCACGAGGTGAAGTTCGGCATCGCCGTTGGTGATGAAACGTTTCACACCGTTTAGGCGCCAGCAGCCAGCCTCTTGGTCGTAGGTGGCTTTAAGGCGTGCCGACTGCAAGTCGCTGCCGGCATCGGGCTCGGTAAGGTCCATCGAGCAGGTGGCTCCTTGATAGATGCGGTATAGATATTTCTCTTTCAACTCTTCGGAAGCAAACTGTTGAATGGTATCGGCACAGTCCTGCAACCCCCAAATGGTGGCAAAGCCCACATCGGCACGGGCTATAATCTCGGCAGCCATAACCGCAAGCACGCGGGGTGCGTTGAGCCCTTTATACTGACGGGCAAGGGTCATGCCATAGAGTCCCGACTGAATCAGTGCATCGAGGTTTTGGCGGGTACCGCGGGCATACACGATACGGCCATCAACCAGTTGCGGTCCCTCGTGGTCTACAGATTCGGCGTTGGGCGCTATAACGTCTCCGGCAATCTCGCCAAGGAGATTCATGAGCATGTCATACTGTCCGACAGCCTCTTCGGCATCGGCAGGAGCCGTCGGAAAGCGGCCGGCATCGGCAAAATTGTTTTCGCGGTCGGTGGCAACCTTCACCATTTCAGGATGATGAAGATAAAAAGACAAACTATCGTTATCGGAATAAAAGTTCATATTATTTCAAATTATGGTTATAACACTCCATCAATTGTGGAATTACACGGCTTGCGTCGCCGACGATGACATAGTCGGCAATGGCATTGATGGGAGCCTCGGGGTCAGTGTTTATGGAAATGATCTTTGCCGATTGGTCCATGCCTGCACGGTGCTGTACAGCACCAGAAATGCCACAGGCAATATACAATTTGGGACGAACGGTTACGCCGGTTTGTCCTATCTGACGTTCGGGCTCGGCAAAGCCGGCGTCGACGGCGGCGCGTGTGGCGCCTACCTCACCGCCGATAAGGCGTGCCAACTGATGAAGCAGACCGAATTGCTCCTTGCTGCCCATGCCGTAGCCTCCGGCAACAACAATCTGAGCGCTTTTGATGTCGATGCTGCGTTCTTCGATTTCACGTTGCAATATGGTGACAGCACCAATCAAGGGGTCGTCCAAAAGTGTGTCCACCGGCACTGATGTGCAGGTGCCTTTGTTGTTGATGTCGTAAACCTCTTTTTTCATAACACCTTCGCGCACCGTGGCCATCTGTGGACGGGTTTCAGGCGAAACGATGGTGGCGATGATGTTGCCGCCGAAAGCGGGGCGCACCTGAAGCAGTATGTTGTCGTAGGTGGTCTGAGTCTTGGCATCGGTGTGCGACCCTATCTCAAGCGACGTACAGTCGGCAGTAAGTCCGCAACGGTGGTACGAGGCGATACGCGGGGCGAGATCGCGTCCGATGCAGGTGGCACCAAACAGCACGATGTCGGGCTGCTGCTCGGTGAGGATATGGGAAAGTACAGAAAAATGAGGCATGGTTTTATACGGGGCCAATTGGGCATGGCTGGCAAGCAATACTTGGTCGACTCCATAGGGGTAGAGCTGGTCGACCACGGCATCGATGTTGTTGCCCAGCACAGCCGCCTGCAGCTTGCCGCCTACAGCGGTGGCCAACTGACGGCCTTTGGTGCACAACTCGAGGCTGATGTCGGCGATACGGCCGCTTTCGGTCAGCTCACAATATACTAATACATTATTCATAATTTACGCTCACTAAAATAAAACCATCAGATTATATGCTCGTTGACTAAAGATGCCATCAGGTTGTCGAGCTCCTTTTCGGTAGGCTCGATTTTTACGCTATCCTTATGGGCAAGCACCACATTGTCGATTTTCTTAACTTTGGTGGGTGATCCTTTCATTCCGAGTCTTGCAAAATCGGGTGCTATGTCATCAGCGGTGCGCATCACAACTTCGTGCTTGGCATATTCGAGCATGCGGTGTGCGTGCGGGAAACGGCATACAGGAGCTGTGGCGGTAACGGTAACCAATGCAGGCAACTGTGCGGCAACAGTTTCGACTCCCTGGTCCAAACGGCGGCGGAGCACAATATGTTTTTCATCAACTTCCACCAATTGCTCGGCATAAGTAATCTGAGGAACGTTCAGTTTCTCGGCCACTTGGGGGCCCACTTGTGCAGTGTCGCCATCGATGGCTTGACGGCCGCAGAACACCAAGTCAACCTCGCCGAAACTTTTGATGGCACACGAAAGGGCATACGATGTCGCCAGTGTGTCGGACCCGGCAAAACGGGCGTCGCTCAGTACAAAGCCTCCATCGGCTCCTCTGTTGCGCGAATCTTTGATGATGTCGGCGGCGCGGGCTGGACCCATGGTTATCACGTTGACCACTGAGTCGGGAACCAAGTCCTTCACGCGGAGCGCCATTTCGAGAGCCAACAGGTCTTCAGGGTTGTAAACCGTAGGCAAAGCTGCACGGTTTACTGTGCCGTCGGCATTCATGGCATCGGCTCCGACATTGTGTGTGTCGGGCACCTGTTTCGCCAAAACAATTATATTCAATCCAGCCATGTTCATTAACGGTTAAGGGCCTGTTCTACAAAATCAACGATATCGCCAACGGTGGCAATCTGAGAGGCTTCGTCCTCTTCGATTTTGATGTTGAATTTGGTTTCGACCTCCATAATAAGCTCTACGCTGTCGAGTGAGTCGGCACCCAAATCGTTTGCCATATTCTTGTCGAGGGCCACTTCCGATTGGTCAACACCTAAATGGTCTACTATAATTGCATATACGTTTTCGATAATTTCTTGTCTTGTCATAATCTTTTTGTTGTTTAATTTTTATTATTTTATTGTCTTTTTTTTATCAAAGTACCAAACCTCCGTCGCAGCAGATGACGTCTCCGGTAACATAGGCGGCAAGGTCGGAAGCCAGGAAAAGAGCTACCTTGGCCACATCGAGTCCGGTTCCGGCACGTCGCATGGGTATCTGTGACAACCAATTCTGCTGAGCCTCTTGGCTCATCTGTTCGGTCATGGGAGTGGAAATGAATCCGGGAGCCAATGCGTTGCATCGCACGTTGCGTGCGGCCAGTTCTTTGGCCAACGAACGGGTGAATCCCAATATGCCTGCCTTGGCAGCCGCATAGTTGCATTGTCCCGCATTGCCGTTTATGGCCACAATGGAGGTGATGTTTACTATCGAGCCGGAGCGCTGCTTGATCATCATCGGAGCAAAAGCCTTGGCGTAGTTGAATACCGACTTTAGATTGGTGTCAAGCACCGAGTCCCAGTCGTTTTCCGACATGCGCAGCAGCAGTCCGTCGCGGGTGATACCTGCATTGTTTACCAGTACGTCGAGTCGACCGTAGGCTTGCTGCACTTTGGATGCCACTTCGGTGGCTGCGGCCGTGTCGGCCACATCGGAGGCAATAAACATCGCCTCAACACCCTGGCTGTGCAATTCGTCGAGCAGTTGCTGGCTGTGCTCGCTCTGACGCGAACCTGTAAACACAACCACAGCTCCTTGCTCGGCAAAAAGCCTCACAATTTCGCGGCCGATGCCGCGAGTACCACCGGTAATCAATGCTATTTTGTTTTCTAATAATTTCATAAATCCCTTATTATCTGTCAATCAACATAAACATCAGTTCTCCCCTCACACAGAGCTGGCCTCCGACAGTGGCTTGAGCTTGCACTATATAAAACAATCCACGGCGGTTGGTGATTTTCCCTTTTATTTCAATGGTATCGCCGGGACGTACAGGATGCTTGAACCTGACTTTGTCGATGCCGCTGTACAGGGGGGTTCTACCCACCAATTCGTCCTTGAGGAGAATGCAGCACGACTGCGCCATGATTTCGCAAAGAATCACTCCCGGAACAACCGGATTGCCGGGGAAATGTCCTTGCAGGAAAAATTCGTCTCCCGTGACATGGTAATGGGCAATGGCATATTCGCCGTCCTGTATCACATCGTCGATAAGCAACATGGGCTCACGGTGTGGAAGAAAAGTTTTTACGTCGTCTCTTGTCATAATAAATATTATAATTAATGGTTAGATTTTCCGAAGAGCTACACATGCATTCTGTCCACCGAAACCGAAAGAGTTGGAAATAGTGATGTCAGCCTTGAAATCGCGGGCGGTATTAGGAGTGTAGTCCAAATCGCACTCTGGGTCAGGTTGTTGCAAATTGATGGTGGGAGCCACCACTCCTTCGCCGATGGTCAGTGCGCAAACAATAAGTTCCAAAGCACCTGCTGCACCCAGGGCATGACCCATCATCGATTTGGTGGAGCTTACCAAAGCCTTACGGGCATCGCTCTCACCCAAAGCCTGCTTGATGGCCATGGTCTCAGTCTTGTCGTTAAGCGGTGTGCTGGTGCCATGTGCATTGATATACAGGTTCTCTCCTGACTTGAATGCAGCCTCTTCCAATGCCAGCTGAATGGCTTGGGTAGCACAACGGGCATCCGGACGTGGAGCGGTAAAATGGTAAGCGTCGCAAGTGTTGCCATAGCCGCAAACTTCGGCATATATATGAGCGCCTCGTTTGCAGGCCAACTCATAATCTTCAAGAACCAACACGCCTGCACCCTCGCCCATCACAAATCCATGACGGCGGGCATCGAAAGGAATAGATGCCGCATTGGGGTCGGCGCTGGTGCTGAGCGCCTTGCTGTTCGAGAAGCCGGCAATTGAAAGTTCGCATATTGCCGCTTCCGATCCTCCGGTTATCATAGCGTCGGCACGACCCTCACGGATGAGTCGATAGGCCTCGCCCACCGAGTGGGTGCCGGTGGCGCATGCTGTAACAACGGGCAGATTGGGACCTTCGGCATGGAATGTGGTGGCCACATTCGAACCTGCCATGTTGGCAATCATCATAGGAATAAAGAACGGGGAAACACGACGCATTCCATTCTGGAGCATTGAGCCGTATTCCTTGCAGATGGTATGAATTCCGCCAATGCCTGAACCAATGGCAACACCAATGCGGTGAGGCTCAACGTGGTTTCCGACCTCCAAGCCGCTTTGATTCATTGCCTGATGTGCTGCGGCAAGGGCAAAAAGTGCATAGCGGTCGCTATGCCGTATCAACGATTTCTCTATTCCGTATTCTTCAGGGTGAAAATCAATAACCTCTCCAGCAACCTTTACAGGTAAGCTCTCAACAGGCATGGAGGTAATCTCGCGGATGGCACAACGGCCAGCCTTCAATCCTTCCCAGGTAGTGTTCAAATCGTTTCCAAGTGAACTCACGCAACCTATACCTGTAATAACAACTCTTCTCATAATTATATATGGTTAAATAAAAGAAAATTAATTAGTAATTAATGGTGTTCCATTGAAGAATGGCTGCACCTGTGACAAATCCAGCGCCGAAAGCACTTAAAGCGATAAACGAGCCGTTGTCGATTTTACCAGCACGCGACAATTCATCGAGTAAGATAGGAATACTTGCCGACGAGGTATTGCCGTATCGTTCAATGTTAGTCGGAAATTTCGATTCCGGCTGATCCAATTTGGTGCGGATGGCCTCGAGAATGCGCATGTTGGCTTGGTGAAGAAGAAAGTACTGTATGTTATCAGCATTCACGTTGGCTTTGTCCATAACATAGTTAAGGTCGGCATTCGATGATTGCACTGCAATACGGAACACCTCGCGGCCCCGCATAACCAGGGGCTCGTGTGTGGCCACGCCGGTTTGTTCGTAAGGGGTGCTTTCCAGTTTGCGCTTGTAATAAATCACATCACGGTTCGACGATGTGGTAAGGTGAATGGAGCGGAGATTGTCGCCCTTGGTGGCAACCACTGCTCCGGCTCCGTCGCCAAACAAAACACTGGTTTCGCGCTGATGCCAATCACAAAAGCGGGTGGGCTCCTCTGCACAAAGAATAAGAATATTCTTGGCGCGGTCGGTCTTGAGATATGCCTCGGAGATATCCATCGCATAAATAAATCCGGCGCATGCTCCGTTCAAGTCGATGCAGGGACAATTGCTTCCGATTGCACCTTGGACAATGGCACTGAGCGACGGAGTGACAAAATTGTTGGCCACATTAGAGACAATGATAAATTCCAACTCATCGGGAGTGATGCCCGATGATTGTATTGCTTTTTCTGCGGCATCTATTGCCAAATCCTCAAGTGTCTCATTGGTTATGATCTGACGTGAGCGTATACCCGTGCGGGTAGAGATCCATTCGTCACTGGTGTCGAGAAACCCAGTCAGCATATCGTTGCTGACAGTCTTGTTGGGTACCGAGCTTCCTGTTCCAATTATTTTCATTGTAGTAATAGTTTTAATAAAAGGTTCTTAGTATAGAGTGGGGTGGAACCTTACAAGCACCGTGACATGAAAACTAAAATTGGCGTTTCAATTCACGGTGCGAAAGTGGATTATTTTTTTTAACTAATTTTGTTAAATTCGGTATTATAAGCAATAAAATTGGCGAAATTGCGATATATTGGGTAAAAAAAACACATTTTTGGCAAAGTGAAAAAAAAAACGAAATCGATATATCCGCCAACTTCGTCAACCTCTGCCCAGTTTTCTATATCAACGCCAGAGTCTGATACCTTTTTTAATAAGTGTACTTATATTTGCCATCCTTTTTATTTTAATCTATAAGCCCCTTGGCATTGTCAGTACACGCATGCTTTTCGAAGGAGGCGACTTTCCCTTGTACACAACTGTTGTCGTCGGCACAGGATTTGTCACATTGGCGGCAAGCCGTATCATGATGCAGATGTATGCCAACAAACGCCGCATGGTTGTATGGCACTATCTGCTCTGGGTGGCAACCGAACTTCTGTTCTTCACCCTTTCGTTGTCTGTCTTGGCGTCACTCATCCAAACCGAAGACAAAACCATAGGCCAATTGATGGTTCGTATTTTTGTCGATGTGGTGGGCATACTGATTATACCATATGTTATCACCTTGCTCTTATTAATGATAAAAGCCCACAAGAAGGAAATATCAAAACTGACGGAGCAGCTCGAGCAGAACCCATCAAAAGGCATTATCGGCGATACCGTTAATTTCTACGATAAAAGCGGAAAACTGTCGCTGGTAAGCAAGAAAAAAGATATTCTTTATCTCGAGTCGGCCGACAACTACACCAATATCCATTATATAAAAGACGGCAAAGAGGAGTGCTTCATACTTCACAACTCGATGAAGAAGATGGAGGAGGCTTTGACTCCTGTCGGCATGATACGCTGCCACCGAAGCTATATGGTAAACGTTGAGAATGTTTTGCTCATGCGTAAGGAGAAGGACGGCCTTACAATAGAACTCAACCATGGAGGCAAAACCATTCCTGTTTCAAAAACATACAACGAACAGGTGATTCGCTTCTTCACCAAAGACAGCACTACGGATGAAGAGGAGAAGGAAGAACCGTTGCTCTGAACAGTCCCACACCTGATATCGTTATGGGGAAGTTGTCCGACCAATAGCCCCATGGTCTACCATCCGTTGATCTGAATCGTTCATTGCCCTATACAGTGTCGAACATTCTTGTCCGACATTTGTCTGTTTATGGGGGTATCTCCAGCAGACCACATTTGGATACATATTCAAAAACATCAGAGATTGCCCGACCCTGAAGAGGCGCGAGCGACAACTTCTGTCCGGCACAACATGCATAAAAAACAAAAGCTCTTCCTTTCACTGGAAGAGCTTTTATATAATTCTATCTATATGTGGACAGAAGCCTACTATATAGAATTTGTCAAGTTATTGAACCGATTAGTTTTCGGAAGGGATAACTGAAACAAAAGAGCGGTCTTTGCGACCTTTTTTGAATTGAACGGTACCGTCGATAAGAGCATACAAAGTATGATCTTTTCCCATACCAACATTCTGACCAGGGTTGTGAAGGGTTCCGCGCTGACGGATGATGATGTTGCCAGCAACACATTTTTGACCACCAAAAATTTTCACACCCAAACGTTTGCTTTCGGATTCACGACCATTACTGGAACTACCGACACCTTTTTTATGAGCCATAATATACTGATTTTAAAGGTTAAGATACTAAATTAATTGATACTTTCGATCTTGATTTGGGTTAAATAATCACGATGACCATTCATCTTCTGATATCCTTTGCGACGGATTTTTTTGAATACCAAGACCTTTTTGCCCTTCAAATGTTTGAGGACAGTGGCTTTAACGTTAGCACCAGCAATGTAAGGTTGTCCAACCTCAACATTACCGTCATTGTCTTTGAGCATCACGGTGTCAAAAGAAATTTCGCTACCTTCGTCGTTTTGCAGACGGTTAACGAAGATCTTTTGATCTTTTGCTACCTTGAATTGCTTTCCTGCGATTTCTACGATTGCGTACATTGTAAATTATTTATTGTTAAGTTCTTTCATTTACTTTTATAGGTAAAAGTGCCTACAAAATGAATTGCAAAGATACAACTTTTTTATAAACAGGACAAATATTTTTTTAATGTTTGTTTTTATTTATAATTGGATTGGCATAAATGGAGAGGAAAATATCCTGCAGTAGCGATACCCAAACATCCTTTTCGGCCGACAAACTGTTGTAGCGCTGGAGGAAAATTTCCTTTTGCTCGGGAGTGTAGTTGTCGGCGTAGGTCGATGCATCGTTGATTAAATCGTGAGCAATGTAGTTGTTGGGCGACAGCCGGTATCCGTTGATGATACGTTTGTCGAGAAGAGCTGCAAGCGAAGCAAAGAATGCATTGTGTGCTTTGGGGAACGAGTTCAATTCGTCGACAGTGACTGGTTGGTTGAACGAAAGGTGAACATGTCCCTTGTTGGATATGAATCCCGATAAAACGCTATTCCAATCATCGTTGGCCGATTTTTGATATCCTCCATTTTGATTTTGGGCCAGTTCTTTGGCTTTCAAAATATCGCATGGTTCCCATTCGTAGGAGATGCTTACGGGGACAATATTCAAATCGGAAATCGACTGCACCAGGTCGCTACCGCCGCTGAGTGCGAACATTTTGAGTATGGCAACAGCTGTGGCATCCATACCATCTTTTGTACGGCCATTGCGCTGGGCAATCCATATAGACTCGTGACGTTGCGTAATTACAAAACGGATGTAATCGGAAATGTGTGACAACTGTTGGTAAAAGTCACGTTGTTGCCCGCCGCGCGGAATGAAAAACAACTTGTTGCATTTTGCAAGATCAGTTGCAAATTCGTTGAACATAAGATTGCCGCCAGCAGCTATATGTGAGGATTGTAGGTTGTTGCTGATCAGTATGTATTGCATCAGCGAGCTGTCAAGCACAATGTCGCGGTGGTTCGAGACAAAGAGGTATGCCTTGTCGGGCGACAGGTTCTCGATGCCTGAATATGTGAAATTGGTGGTGGTCGCCATAATCAGCCGTGATATGACATCCCGCATGACGGTTGACTGAAAATCGGCTGTGGTTTTGATTGTTTTCAGTTTTTGGGACAGGTTGCCCACCAATTGGTCGGGATAAAGATATGCCGAAATGGCTGGCAAAAGTTTTGATTTAGACATGCGCTGCATGGCAACTGCAACTTCTTCGTCGGTATATGGGCGCAAATCTGCAAAATCGTCGTAATTCATCAATAATGTTTTCCTTTGTTATTTATCATTTAATATCTCAAGCCCAAAGCAAGTCGAGGAGTTGGTGAAACTCTTTCTTCGGATCGGTTTGATTATAGAGTACGTTATAAACAGCCTCGGCTATGGGGATATGGATTTTATATTGTTGTGATATCATATAGATGCTTTTAGCCGAATAATAGCCTTCGGCAACCATCGACAGTTCGGTCTTGGCTTGCTCAACCGTATAGCCTTCGCCAATCAGCGTGCCGAGTCGGCGGTTGCGGCTGTGTTCCGACCAACAGGTAACCATCAAGTCGGCTATAAGCAGTTTGTGGTCGGGGAATTGTGGTTTTTGAACCAGAACTTTGTCGATGAAATTGGACATTTCGTTCATCGAGCATGCTACAACTGTCGATACCATATTGGCTCCGTAACCCAGTCCAAAAAGAATTCCGCTGGCAACGGCATACACGTTTTTCAAGACGCCTGCGTACTCAACGCTACGCATGGCATCGGTGCAATAAGTATATAGATAGCTGCAACGCATGTCTTTCGACACACGCTTGGCCAGTTCCATATTGCAGGATGCAACAGAAATGACAGAGTTTTGCGCGCACGAAAGCTCTTCGGCATGGGTCGGGCCGGAAGCCACTGCTATATTGTCGAATGGAACACCCAATTCGAAATGAAGATAGTCGGATACAACATAGTCGCTTTGCGATACCATGCCCTTTACGGCAGATATCCAAACCTTGGAGGCGATCAACTCTTTGGGCAGCTCCGACAATTGCTGTGCGATGAAAGCGGATGGTACAACCAGATATAGTTCATCAGAAGCTTCAACCACTTCTCTGATGTCGGTGCTTATGTTAAGTCTGTTCGGATCTAAATAAGTGTTGCACAAATATCTGGGGTTTTTGCCGCACCGACAAACGCCATCGGCTATTTCCTGGTCGCGGACCAACCAATTGACCGAACGTCCCTCTTTCTCCAAAAGTATTTTCACTATGCAAGTGGCCCAACTGCCACTGCCCAAAACTCCTATCATAAATAATTAAACAAATTAATTGCTACTTTTTCATTAATAAGGTAGGCTCTAAAAATTCAACATTTTGTTCGTAGGCGTTCGACGGAGAGC
>CALEPD010000164.1 GCA_937910265.1 uncultured Bacteroidales bacterium | reverse complement strand
GTCAGCCTCTCGAATGTACAACAAGGAGAGGTGGAGATTACTGCCGAGGGAATCTTCTACGTCAATCCTGATTCAGGTAATAAGCAACAGATTTTCCTATATATGAGAAATTACAATATGGCTGATTGGGGGAAACCTCGATTCCATATTACAAATTGTACCACTTTACAGGAATTAGGAACAGGGCGATATAGAAGAGCTAACACGGGTACGGTGATGGCATTTGACACGAGTCAGGAAAGGGATGTTGAGGTTTCAGGATTGCCACTCTGCAAAAATTGTTTGAGGATAATTCGGGCTGCAAGACAATTTGATTATAGTTCAGACATGACTTCTGATGAGTTTGAACAGATACTAAGGTCAGCCGGAGAAGAATCGGGAAGTGAACATGAGCCTGATACGGACCTGGAAGGGTATACTTGGAAATGGGAGAAGATCTCAGAAGCGTACAGAACAAAAAAGAATTATACATGTGAGCTATGTGGATTCCATCCTGAAAGCAGAATGGATAGGCAGTTTGTCCACGTACATCATAAGGATGGAAGGAAAACAAACAACAGGGAAAGTAACCTGCAATGCCTGTGTATTGCTTGCCATTCAAACGTTAATCCAACACACCAAGAAAACTTTTCCAAAGGTGCTAATAGGGTTATGTTGGATTCTTTTACAAAGAAATTTCCTGATGCATGTAAAGCAAAACAACAGATGTCTGATAATCCCTCAAGCAATTCTATAAATGTTCGTGGCAATCATTTAGAGTCACCTATACCGATAAGTTGGATTAAGAAATAAAACTGTAAATTTGCCATGTCGTTTTGTTCGCTTTTTTTTCAACGGACTTTGCAAAAATAACGAATAAAACCACTCAAAAATCGGAAATAGTATAAAATTAGAAGTCACTATTAGTCATTTCACTTTTGAAATTTTGATGTTTTTTCAAATGTAAAGATACTAAAGGATTCAAATAAATGATGAAATTCCAGGAATCTTATTAGATTGAATTGAAAAATACATTTTCATTACCTGTGATTGTTGGATTCGAGAATAGTGTAGAATTTGTGTAACAGTTGCGCGAGGACATTCTTTCTCAGAAGTCTTTCTCGGAAATGCATGGCTGCATTTTGGTGGGAAACCCTGTGTCCGCAAGCGAGGTCGGGGGAATTAGACGTTCCTTCTATGTTGGAATGTATGCTATTTCTTCACTTTGTTCGGTTTTTTACAAACACCACATACACAATTAAAATCACATTCATCAGCAGTGAATATAATATGGCTGGAATTGCCATTTGATGGTTGTTGAACACAAAGGGCGAAGTGGCAATGGCCATGGCTTGTGCTGCGTTTTGCATGCCGACTTCTATAACAATGGTTCTTCGTGTGGGTACCGAGAGTTTGCAAACACGCGACAGCATCGAACTGCATACTATGGCCGCAATAATCAACACCGACACCGCTCCACCGAGCTCCACTATGTTGTCGCCGATTTCTTGTGAGTGCTGCAACATGAAAATAAACACCAAGACAAGCAGTGCCGGCAGTGCGATCTTGTTCAATACTTTCGATATTTTCTCTGTCGCTTTTGGCCATATCAATCGCATCGCAAATCCCATTATGATGGGTATGATGGTCAGAAGTATGTTCTGAAGTACAATTTTCACCCCAATCATATCGGTTGTGACAATGGTGTCGCTCAGCAGATGCTGCGAAAGCAGATTCATGGCAATGGGAAGTGTTACTATTGTTATAATGCTGCTGAGCAGGGTCAGCAACACCGACAATTCGATATTCCCCTTGGCTATCAGCGAGAATACATTCGACGAGCTTCCGCCTGGCGACAGGGCAATGAGCATTAAGCCGGCAAAATATATCGGCTTGAGGTTTAATATCAATCCAATCGACAAGGCTATCATCGGCAGTACTATCAGCTGTCCGGCCAATCCTATGAGGACGGGAAGCGGTTGCTTGATGATTTCTTTAAATGCAACTTGTCGTATCTCTGTTCCTATCAGAAACATCAATATTGCCAATATAGGCATAACTATCAATATTGAGGACATTTCTTTTTATTGTATATGTGTTATGTTGTGAAGGGTATTATGTATTGTCGTTGTGTACAGTCTCTATTTGCAATTCTTCATGTTTTCAACCATTATCTGGTTCCATGGTTTGCTTAGGTCATAAAGTTCGTCGATGGGTTTCGACAGCTTTTCAATCAATAGGTGTGTATTGTCTTGATGCTCTATCTTTTCAAGTTCCTCGGCCACTATGTTCCATTGGTGGCACGAGTATATCAGCGGCACAAAAGTGTCGATGTTGAAGTTCTGGATGTTCATGTTGCTGATGCCTTCGGTCTCGATGCGTGAGTGTGCACGGGCAAGTCTTATTTCGCCCACCTCCTGAAGTACATGGAGGTATTTCTCGTACATCACATATTCATTGAGTAGAAAAGCTACTATCTTGTTGCTTATGCGGTTCCATATCGACACAGGCAGGGGTTTGGCAACAAATCGACCCAGCATGAAGCTTCCGGCCTTCAGCCCCGAAAGTCCCTTCGCCATACATATTTCCGAGGCTCTTTTCAAACAGTCTATTTTACGGTCGTTTTCAAGCAGGTTGAACAGGCGAGATTGGTCTTGGTGGTCTCCCATCTTGCTTTCAAGCACCTGCTTCACATACAACTCTACATGGTCGTTGTACCAACTGTTTACGATGTCTTTGGCAGTTTGAGGCTTGTTTTGCAGGTCGCATCTGATAAGTCGTGCCAACTTGTTTATATCGTTGATGTAGCTGGCTTTGTCCGATGTGACTATGTTTTGGTATTGGACATACGCCTGCTTCATCTCTCCGAAAAACTGCGACTCTTCGTCGGTCAGCTCAACCGATTCGTTCTCCAGGTATTTGGTGAATCGTGCTGGTTTGAATACCGCAACGCCTTTGTAAATGGTTTGTCGTTTACTCGATAGGGTCACATGGTCCATTTCGTTGATTACAAGTCCATCCTCGTTGACAATGCTGTTTCCTATGCGGCGTATGCCGTGGTTATTGAGGTTCATGAAAGCCGGTATGCCATAGCCCCGGCAGGCGGTCACAACATGTATGGCAGCAGGCGTCATGCTGAGTATGGCGTCCACCTCGTTAAGGGTGATGGTGTCTTCGGGTATGAAACGGTCTTGGCAGAGACAAACATTCTCGCCTTTGGATTTCAACTCGCGAGCCTTGGCCGCCGAAAAGCAAAGCATGCAGGTGATGGCGGTGCGCGGCAGCACACTCAGACCTTTGCCGAAAAATTGCAGTTTGTCGAACGACGAGTCGTCAATCGCTGCCGAGATGATTTGTCTTAAGTGATAAGGCTTTATGAGGTCCATCACTCCCGAGTCGTCGATAAGGCCTTCGTTTCGCAGCGTGATGGCCGATATCAATGCGGCACGCCCCGTCATTTCCGATATGTTAAGTTGCAGCACCGAGAAAAGACTGAGTCGGTTGGGGCGGGTTTCGACAGCAAATTCGATGGTGACAGGCGATTTGTATTTCGACTCTAACTTCTTCAGCAGCGGGTGAAAATGGTACACTGCCGGGAAACTGCCGATGATTTCGTTTCGGTCGCTGTACGACAAATCGTCCGACGTGACGTCACCGGTCATGATTTCCTCGCCGAAAATGTTGCGATAGCTCTCTATCTGTTTTCCTATACCTGTGCGGCTGTGACGGCTGTAAAGCACGCCAGGGTACGATTCGTTGTTGCCGATGGTCCATACCATACGTTGTAGTATTAACGACGGCGAAGCCTGTTTGCCTTGCATAAATGTGAGTATGAGATCTTGGTTTTGTCGGTAAAAGTCGCGTACATATTTTATCAGGCATTCTACTTGGTAGGGTGCGTCGTTGAGCAGACGCTCTCCGTCTTCGCGCGATTGGCGTATCTTCTTTTCCAACTCTTCGATGCGTTTGAACTGCATCTCTGTCGACAATTCGATATCGGTGGTTTGGTAGCGGTGTTCGATGCCGAGCATTTCGCTGATGTTGTGCAGGGTGCTCAGATATACACGGTTGGCCATGCTGTCCTCATGATTGTTGCGCAATCCTTTGTATGCTTGATGGGTCACTCCGATATTCAGCAATGTGGGCATAAGTCCGGGAATGTACTGAGGCATGGCGCATCGTATGGCAAACACCAGCGGACTGTGGGTGTCGCCAAGTTTGCTGTTGGTCATGATTTCGAGGTTGTTGATGGCTTTCTTTATCAGAGACTCCAGCATTTCAGGATGGTTGAACGATTTGGCGGTGAGTATGACAAAGTCGGGCACTGGATAGCAATTCTGTGTCAATTCCTTTAACACACGTCCTTTGTGGCTTATCTCCTCATCGGTGAAATCCTGCTTGTTCAGCGAGGTTATAAGGTATTCGTCGTCGGTGAGTGGATGCTCTTTGACATATCTTTTGCATTCTTCTAAAAACGAATGGCGCTGTTGTATTAGTTCGTCGTTTACTATCTTTTCAAACGGTTCGCCAGTGTTGTATCCCGCTTCGCCGAAACGCTCTTCCAACAGCATTTTCAAATAGCGTTTTTGCTCTTCGTCTTTCAGCTTGAGCAGATAGTACATATCATACCAGCGGGGTGGAAGTTCGTGCTGTTGGTCATCGTCGAGTGTGTAGATGATAGTTCCGGGTTTGTTGCCTTCCAATTGGTTGTTCGGGTCTTCATTGTCAAAGTCGAAAACTCCATTACCTCGGTCGGCATAAAGTCTTACCATATAGAAGTTGGGGTAACTGGCACGGATTCTGAATGATTTGATATTCATGATGTATACTTTTGTGAATATATCGCTATCGTTCTGTATTGTCTGTCCCGATAGTGTTGGAATTATGTTTGGTGAAAATAATTTGGCATGCGCGCTCTATAACGTTGTCTATGCCCTGTGACTCGCTTTCGGGGGCGAGCAGTACCACCTCGTCAGGCGGCACGCCGTTCTCGTAGTTCAGGCCGTCGGGCGAGAGTGTTCGGGTTACGCTGATGCGGTATTTCCAGCCATTGGGCAATCCGAACCCGTTGGGCAGACCGAGTCCGCCACCTGTAGTGTCTCCGATAACGGTGATATTGTTGTACGATTGGCAGCAGAGGGCAAAAAAACTCGATGCACTGTAGCACCCCCTGTCGGTCAATACCACAACAGGGTAAGGGTAGGGGGTGTGGTTTCCGTTGTCGGGTGCATACACCGGCATCGGTGCTCCGAATTCGTGGTGCTCTTTGCCGCTTTTAATCTGTGTGGTGTACAGCAGTTGGCCATTGTTGGGGAATGCTTTCAGTATGTTGAATATATTTTGAATCGAGCCACCCGAATTTTGCCGTATATCGATAACTGCGCCAATTGCCTGGGGGTAACTTGCCAATACATGCTGCAGCAAACCTGTGGCACCGCTGTTCGAGAACGAGCTGTAGCGAATGTATATTACGCTGTCGTGGTGTATGCCGTTATGGGCAAATCCTCCGGTGCTGTGGTGGTCGGCACCCAGATAGTTCAACGCTATGAGGGTTGTGTTGATGTTGATGTGTTGATACCGCTGTAAAAACAGTTCCTCGTCCGATGAAACGTCGAAATGTGATATCAAATTTACATGACCATCGTTAAGCTCGTTGAGCATGGCTCCGAGATGATGGAACAGACTGTCGTCGCTCAGTCCCTCAACGATGCGCGGTGCATACACCTCGTGCACCGAATCCCAGTTCACTCCTTTGACATCAAAAAAGGCATATTCTTCATCAACTTGCTGCCAGAGGTATTCGAACGTATGCGTTGCACTTCCGGGAATGTCAGTAGGTATAATGAGTTTTTCGCACCCCGTTAGGCATACTGCAACTGCCAGACCTGTGAAGAGTGTGGCCAATTGTCTGCAACATTTCATTTGGAGCCTCCTTTCAGCATAAAGTTGAACTGCAAGTGTAGCAAATGGTTTGCGTAGTCGTAGCGGTGAACTCCCTGATTGTGGGTGGTGGTCAGCAACCATTGGTATTCAAGTCCGATACTGTTTCCGTTTTGAAATGGAAATGTGACGCCTGTCGACGATTGCAGATGTGGCAAACTTGCTCCGTACCACTGATAGCCGTCAAGTGTGGCATTGTTGGGGCTGTGTTCCGAACTGTAATTGCCGATGTATGCATATCCGGGACGCATGGATACGGCAAACGGCGATACTGAAATGCCACCGTGCAGAATGATGCGCCCCTGGGGTCGTTGGGGCGATAATCCAAACATAAAATTGGCGCGGCATGTGGCTGCTACACCGATAAAGTTGCTCATTCCTGTACTCGAATTGAGGAAGTTCGGGTCGTAGTGTATCTCGTACCATTCGGTGATGGCCAAGCCTGTCGATACGACGGTGGAAAAGCTCTCGTTCACCTGTTTGTACACCATTCTTTCTGCCTTCATTGCAAGGTTTCCAATACCTTCAAAAGTACTAAAGTTATACTTTGGGTAAACAGGGTCTTCAAGATAACTTCCAACAAGTTGTATATTGAATGAAAATGTCCATCTTTTTGTCTGGGCAGTCACGCCTATCGTGGGCGATATAGCGGGACCTCTATGGCTGAGTGGACTCACTCCCATGTCGCGCATCGTCGCATACCCCAATCCCCATCCCGATTGCAAATGCACGGTACTCGAGGGCGCTGCCGTGACTTTTGCTGTTGACAAGGTGACCAAAGTAATTAACATTATCCACAATGGGCATTTCATAAGTTTTTGATGTTCCTTGTTTTTATATATAAAATAATTGTTATTTTTGCATTTGATTGTACGTGCAAAAGTACAACTTTTTTGATTAAAAAACAGATATATCTAATAAAATAAGTAACACAATGAATTTGTCAATGAGAAAATTATTGTTTTTGGGGCTGGCACCTATGGCGCTTTTGGCTTCAATGTTCTCCTCATGTAACAACAATGCTGCTACCGAGCAGGAAATTGTTGAACTGCAGGCCCGCTACGACAGCATTATGACCCAGTATGAAACATTGCGTAAAGACGGTGAGTCGTTCAGCGACGAAATGCGTGTGAAAGACAGTACCATTACAGCACAGGCTGCTGAAATCCAGAGCCTGATTCAGCAATTGCGCAGTGCAAACCAACGTCGTCAACCCGTTGCCGCCACTTCCGGCTCCGAACAAGAACTCAAGTCTCAAATCGATGCTCAAAAAGCCGAAATCAAGTCTCAGAAATCATTACTCAAGGAAAAGGAAGCGTTGCTGAACCGTCTACACAAACAAATCGACAAGCAGGCCGAAGAGTTGGAAGCGCTTAAATTGGCTGCCGCCAACGCTGACAACAATGCTTCCGATGCAAGCAATATCGATGGTACTATTGTTAAACAACGCGAGCAGATTGCACAGCAAAACAGTCAAATCGCCCAACTCAACAGTCAAATTAATGACTTGAATGGACGCATCAGCAATATGAACACTCAGATTGCCGCTATTCATAGCCAAAACGAAACTTTGACCGGCGACAATACCAAGCTTAAATCCGACAACGCCGCTCTCCGTGCCGACCTCAGCCAACTGACCAGCGCCAACAGCACTTTGAACAACGAAATCAATGCTCTCAAATCCCAGGTTTCTGCACTTAACAGCCAATTAAGCAATCTCAAGTCGCAACTCGACGCTGCAGGCAAGGGCGAATCTTCCAATAATGATGCTGTTATCGCTCAATATCAAAGTCAGATTGAGTCGCTGCAAGCTGACGTAAAACGCCTTACCGCAGCTGTTGCTGCTGTTGAATTAGAGAAGAATGCCGAAATCGAGGCATTGAAACAACTCAAAAACAAACTTCAGAAAGACAATGAAGAGCTTGTAACAGCCAATCGTTTGCTTGAGGGCGAAAAGAACGCTTTGATTCTTCAAAACCGCCAGCTTACCGAAAACCAGTCAGGCAACAAGGCTGCCGATGCTCAAATCGCTCAGATGGCTGCCAAAGTTGCAGAATTGGAATCGAAAGTGGCTCAGATGACCAGCCAAGCCGCTGCAATCAACCTGCAATTGAAAGAAAAGGATGCTCAGATTGAAGCCCTCATGAGCCAGCAGGCCGCTTCGGGCGATGCCAACACACAATATTCCGAAATGGTATCTGCTTTGCAAGCCCAGGTTGAAAGTCAGAAAACAGAAATCGAACAACTCCAGGCAACTGTGAAAACCAAAGAAAGCGAGCTTGCTCAGGCCAATCAGGCTTTGAACGAGGCAAAAAGCACCATTTCACAATTGCAGAACGCCGCATCGCGCCCTGCTCCCACCAACAAGAATGCTGTAAGCCAGAAATTGTCCGAACTGCAATCTCTTTGCGACAACTATGCTGCCGAAATTGAGCGTCTCCGTGCCGAAAACGAAATGCTCCGTTCTGAAAACAGCCAATTGCGTGAGGACATGACTAACTTGCAGAAAAATGCAGGCAAGGCTATCGAAGAGAACGCAAAACTGATTCAGAAGGTGGCTCAGGCCAGCATCCTCGTTACCTCCGACATGAAAGCACAGGCCGGTAAAGGTATGGCCGGCGGCAATGCCATCAAACCTACCACTAAGGCAAAAGATACCAAACTGATTCGCCTTGAATGCCGCCTGCTCGACAACAATGTTGTTGATCCGGGTACCATCACCCTTTATGCCCGTATAGCCAATGCCGCAAACCGCGTGGTTTCGAACGGCAACCCCGAAACCTTCGACCTCGCTGGCATCAGCATGCAATATACTATGAAACAAGACATCGAGTTTACCGGCTACGGCCGCAATGTTACCATGATATGGAAAAAGGCCGATATGGTTGATCTTCCTGCAGGTCTCTATTGGATTACTCTCTACGCCAATGGCTCTGAAATAGGTAAAACAAGTCTTACTCTCAAATAATTTGTTGTAAGATATTATTTCTAATTGTATAGACTTCCGGCAATGCAATACAGTGTTGCGGAAGTCTATTCAAGAATATATAGGTTAAACGATAACACTGTTCATTTTGAAGAATCAAAGGAAATACAACACATTTAGGCAAACATTTCCTGAATTTGTGTACGATAGTTATCATTACGATGTGCAGCCCGATGGACTGCACATCGGTTTTTTGTTTAAGCTTAACGACCAACTGCAGTTTCGTCCCACTGCATTTTTTCCAAACCGTCCGTTTCTTGACTTCAACCAACCAAAAGAATGGCTCGACACCCTGGTGTTTCATATCGGCATGATTGAGTTGATCAGTTATTGGAAGTCGGTGTGTTCTCCTGTTGTGAGGGTAAAGTGCGGATCGTTGGACGAAGAGCAGATTGCATTTTGGAAGAAGTTGTATTTCCATGGTCTGGGTGAATTTTTCTATACCAATGGTATAAGGTCAACAATCGATAATTTTATGACCATTCTCAGTGAGGGTGAGCCGTTGTGCAATGCCAATAAATTGTCAGCACTAGAGCTGAACAACTCATATCTTATTCCCATCGGTGGGGGAAAGGATTCGGTTGTCACACTCGAGGCGCTTCCTGATGGACGTCCTCTAATCATGAATCCCCGCGGCGCTACCATTTCCTGCGCCGAAATTGGAGGCTATCCTATAGATGAAGTATTGGTTGTAAAACGTACAATCGCCCCTTTGTTGCTCGATTTGAACTCCAAAGGATGCCTCAATGGCCATACTCCGTTTAGTGCCATGCTGGCTTTCTACTCTTTGTTGGCCATGTTGCTCTCTGGTAATAAAAATGTGGCATTAAGCAACGAGTCATCGGCTAACGAGAGCACGGTTTTAGGCACTACAGTAAACCATCAATATTCAAAAAGCTACGAATTTGAGCAGGATTTCAGACATTATGTGTCCCGTTTCATTTCTCCCGAATTCAATTATTTCAGCTTCTTGCGTCCGTTGTCCGAACTGCAAATAGCGATGCTCTTCTCAGCATACGAGAAATATTTTCCGGTATTCAAAAGCTGTAATGCAGGCAGTAAACTCGACATCTGGTGCGGCAATTGTGCCAAATGCCTGTTTGCCTATATCATTCTTTCTCCATTCATACCGCCCCGGCAGTTGAATGCTATTTTTGGCAAATCGATGCTCGACGAGATGGCGCTTCAACGTGAATTCGACGAGTTGGTCGGTCGCAGTGAAACCAAGCCTTTCGAATGTGTGGGCACAGTCGATGAGGTGAACAGTGCGTTGAGCATGACAATCGCTCGTTGGTATAATGACAACTCTATGCCGGCGCTGTTGCGCGGATATGCTCCGTTGCAACCTTCGGTGTCGCTTGTTGGCATGAATATGGACAACAACTTGTCTCAAACCGAGCTCGATATATTGCAATCGTTAGTATCCTCCCGTTGTGATGAGCTTAATGCTTAAATGCCTATGGAAACTCTATTTCGCGAATCGCTTTTAATATCTAAGTTTGCAGGTAAACGCATCTTGATTGCAGGATACGGACGTGAAGGCAAAAGCAGTCATGCTTTGTTGCGTCGCCTCATTCCCGATAGCGAACCCGATATTGCTGTCGATAATGATGATATTGATCAGAAATTGAATGCCACATCGTACGACATTGTGTTGAAGTCGCCGGGTATTCCTACCGCATTTTTCGACAATAAATGCAATCCGATGGCCATATCTTCGCAATCGGACATA
>CALEPD010000163.1 GCA_937910265.1 uncultured Bacteroidales bacterium | reverse complement strand
TTTGTCCACTTTTATCCTGTCCGATTTTTGGGGAGGGCCACACAAAGGGGATGTTTACATGGGGAGATGTGCAGATGCAAGATTGTTATCAAGTTGTTTCGTATATGCATCTACTTAATCTATATAGAGGAGGTTTAATAGTTCCCGTGAAGGATGGTTTGAAACAGTGTGGGACGAAGGAACTTAAAGGCGTGGGGGGATGTTGTCTTTGTTTGGAATGAATGTGGATATTCCAGCTGAAACATATGCGGATTATCTCGCAAGTATGCAAAACTCAGAACAAAAATTGATTGATGAATTACAAATTGATTAGTATAAAAATGTGTTTTGATATACGGGATAATTTAAGCTGAGGTGTTTCTGTAATAATGAGTTCATTTTGTGGTTAGAAGATGTTGATTGTTCAGTGAAACAATGCAATAAAGTATATGGATAAACGTTTGTGTGGCTGTTATGACAGAATTCCATCATATTGCCATCGAGCGTCATCCTTTGCAGCCTTTCCTGCCGCCAAATTCGCGGCTTTTGATGTTGGGCAGTTTCCCGCCGCCGCGTCATCGCTGGTCTATGGAGTTTTTCTATCCCAACCGCACCAATATGATGTGGGAAATCTTTGGCGAACTCTTTTTTTGTGACAGTCAGCGACTCGTGGATAGCGAGCATAAAACATTCCGCAGAACAGAAATCGAACGCCTGCTTGTCGAACGCGGTATTGCCATATACGACACGGCTGTCGCCGTCCGACGGTTGGCAAACAACGCTTCCGACAAATTCCTCGATGTGGTGGAGAAGACCGATGTCCCGGCATTGCTGCGGCAAATCCCACAATGCTTCGATGTGGTTTGCACTGGGCAGAAAAGCGCCGAAACACTCTGTGCCGATTTCGGAGCCGTCATTCCCTCCATGGGTACATGCAGCCCCCTTGTTGTCGAAGGCCGTGAAATGCGTTTGTGGCGCATGCCCTCATCTTCGCGGGCCTATCCCATGCCTGTGTCAAAAAAGGCTGAGTATTACCGTACAATGATGCTCGCGGCAGGGGTATTGTGATTGAAGTTGCCTGGCCGACAAGCATGCAAATCTATTTGGGAGGCAAAAACCGCTCCCAAGTCAACATTTGTTCTTACAACAGTAAATCGTAACAACGTGAATCTGTAGAATCCACCTTAAAATTGTTCAATCTCAGAAATTGTTGTATATTTGCACGTTTTTTTTACCGAAGTATGTCGCATAACGAACCACAGTGGATTGTACTCTATACCAAGGCACGAGCCGAACGTAAGGTTGTCGAAACTTTGCAGAAAGCAGGTTTTGAGGCCTTTCTGCCTCTGCGTCGCGAGCGCCGCAAGTGGTCCGACCGCTATAAGATTGTGGATGTGCCTGTTCTTCCGTCGTATGTCTTTGTGCGTATGCCTGTTCTTTCTGTCTCCAAGTTGTATGGCACCCGCGGTATGGCTTATGTGGTTAAATTTGGCGGCGAGATTGCGGTGGTCCCCGATCAGCAAATCGAGTCGTTGCGCACCATGATGCAGCACGATATGCAGGTCACTTTGCATCAAACCTCACTATTGAAACGCCATGCCAATGTTGTGGTTACTGGTGGCGACATGAAGGGTTGTACAGGTACCGTTCTCAAGGATTGCGCCGACGGCAATTTTTCTATCAATATCGAGGTGCTCAATTACTCTTTTATCTGCACCATCGACCGGTCTCTGTTGCAGGTCGTCGACTGATTTGCGGTTGTTTCTGTACAACAACACGACCTTCCTCCTCAACATGTTATTTATGGTGTGTTCCGTAAATTGATTTTGGTCATTTTTGTATTTCTGCTGTTTTGATTCCTGATTCACAAGGAATTTTGTTATATAATTGATAAACATGCAGATGACGTCGGAAAATAAAAAATGCCCAAAGTCTGCAATTTTCATTTGTTACGGCAACAACAGTCGCAAAGTTGTATTAAAAGTACCCACCCTTGTTTGTGCAACGGTGCACAAGCGTGATGAACTTTGCACAAGCGTTGCAAATCCATCCGATTTCTTGTTTTGTTGTACTATTTTTGCTGTGTGTTTGAGCAAGAATCCAACCATATAGGCATCCGGGATGCAGGCCGTTGGGAAATGCGCGCGAATTCTCAATGATGAAGGCTCTATGAATTGGTTTCTGAGTCGGTTTGTACCAAGTGTACGAATCCTCACAACAACGAAAGGGTAGGGCCGGATTGTAATGGCAACTGATTCCCGAAGCCGCAAGTGGTTCGGTTTTGTTCGCAACACGACAGTTCATTTATTTAGAGTGGGTATACAAATCGGTTTTATTCAAACGATATTCCGGCTGGTTCCCGATACAGTGGGTCCGGAACGCTGTTTTCGGCCTGTGCCAGATGTTCACTTGCAATATATAGTTTGTTGTGTCCCACCAGAAAACATTAAAAAACAAAAATACTATGGCAACATTTAAAAACGGAATCCTCGGAGGATTCAACGGCAAAGTCGGCACAGTCGTCGGCTATTCATGGAAAGGTAAATCTGTGATGCGTAGCATCGCACAAAACATTCACAACCCTCGCACCGAGGCTCAGCAGTCAGCGCGTATGCGTTTCACACTACTGATAAAAGCGATTACCCAGTTGTATCCAATTGTGGCATGGGGCTTTAAAAGCAAAGCTCAGGGCGTCACCGAAAGCAATGTGGCGTTTTCCCTAAACTATGCCCAAGTCTTTACCGGCAATTATCCCGATATTTCGCTC
>CALEPD010000162.1 GCA_937910265.1 uncultured Bacteroidales bacterium | reverse complement strand
ACGAGATTTATATGTATTTATTTTATTATCAGCAATTTAAATTTTAGAGGTTACCAATAGTATAAATATAAAAAAAACATTATGACTGATCGATGAAAGGTCCAATACATACATCATTTCATCCTAACCACACACAAACATACTTTCAACGACAAATCGATATTTGAACAAACACCATAATAAAAGCAACCTAAACATTGAACCGCATTTATACCAATCAAAATACTAATTGTTCATTCTTGGCGTTAAACAGAATAACAAAAACAACTCCTATTCATAAAAACACATTAAAAACTTATAAAATGAAAAGAACAATGATTTTAGCTGTTGCCATCGGATTGATTGGATGTGGCAACGCCACGACCGAAGCAGTGTCGGAAATCAACAACAACACAAACTCTCAACCCACTGTGGCCACAGCACTTTCGGTGACCGACTTCTCGGAAGTGGCCGCTATGACCATCGACGCAGTGGTGCACATCCAAACCGAGCAAACACAGCTCACACCGCTCTATCAATCGTTTTTCGGATTCATCATCAACCAGGGTGTCCGCAAGCAAACTTACAACGCCTATGGCTCAGGGGTCATCATCAGCACCGACGGATATATTGTAACCAACAACCATGTGGTGCAGGATGCCGAAAAAATAACCGTGACCCTCAACGACAAGCGCACACTGCCGGCAGTGCTGGTTGGCAACGACCCGGCGACAGACCTTGCCGTAATTAAAATCGACGCAAAGAAACTCACCTACATACCTTTCGGTGACTCGGACAGCGCACGCATCGGTCAACCCGTCCTGGCGGTGGGCAATCCATTCAACCTGACCTCGACAGTTACAGCCGGCATCATCAGCGCCAAAGCCCGCAACATGGGCATCATTGAGAACACACGCGGCATGGAAAGCCCTATCGAATCGTTTATACAGACCGACGCCGCAGTGAACTCGGGCAACTCCGGTGGCGCACTTGTTGACGGAAACGCCAAACTCATAGGCATTGTCACCGCCATCGCGTCAGGCGACGGATACTACACCGGATACTCATTCGCCATTCCCGCCAACCTCGCTCAGAAGGTGACCAGCGACCTGATTCAATACGGACATGTACAACGTGCCTACATGGGCATTGAAGCTATGGAAATGACTCAGCAAACCGCCGGCGACAGCGACGATGTGAGAGGTGTGCTCATTGCCCGCATCGCACCTGGATGCGCCGCCGACAGGGCTGGCCTACACCCAGGCGACGTAATACTCAAGATTGGCAAACACTCCGTAAACTCGTATGCCGAGATGATGGAAGAACTGGGCAAACACAATCCCGGCGACACCGTAGCGGTAGAATACATGCGTGACGGAAAAACAAAAACCGCCAATGCCACTTTGCTGAACTCAAAAGGAACAACAGAAATCATTAAACGATAGCCCCATCGAGCGATGGCCGACGGATTAGACAAGAAATATAAGGAGATGACCGAAACGCCTGTCAGGCGGCTGGTGTGGAGACTTGCAATACCCTCCATCATCAGCATGGCGGTGACATCGATATACAATCTTGTCGATGCGGCATACATTGGACGACTTTCAACCGAAGCCACTGCCGGTATTGGCATATCGTTTGCCTACATGACCATCATACAGGCAGTGGGCTTCTTTTTCGGACACGGATCCGGCAACCACATATCGAGAGCCCTGGGGTCGAAAAACCGTGACGATGCTTCACAAATGGCATCGGTAGGATTTTTCACGCCATTCTTCATCGGTATTATTTTTGCCATATTGGGAACCGTATACCTTACACCGCTGTCGGTTGCACTGGGTGCCCCCCCCGATGTAGTGCCTTATTCGAACGAATACATGCGCTACATCATACTGGCCACCCCATTCATGATGTCGGCACTGACACTGAACAATCAGCTGCGCCTGCAAGGCAACGCACGCTTCGGCATGGTGGGCATCGTAAGCGGTGCACTGCTGAACATTGTGCTCGACCCCATCTTCATCTTTGCATTGGACATGGGAGTGTCGGGCGCTTCGTTGGCCAACGCCATCAGCCAATTCGTATCATGGTGTCTGCTGATATGGGGCACCTGCCGAAAAGAAAGTGTGCATCTACACTGGAAGCATTTCAGACCTTCGTGGCAATGCTATTACGAGATTTTCAGAGGTGGACTACCCTCGCTTTGTCGTCAGGCTTTTAACGGCACTTCGGCCATATGCCTCAACCACGCAGCCGCACACTATGCCGCTCCCGGATGCGAAGCCACCACCATCGCCGCCTTTGCTGTCGTGACACGCATCATGATGTTTGCTTTCTCGCTGGTACTTGGCTTCAGTCAAGGATTCCAGCCGGTAAGCGGATACAATTACGGAGCCCACCGCTACGACCGCGTCAGGGAATCGTACCTGTATGCATTGAAAGGTTGCACCATCATGCTGAGCGTCATATCGGCAATAGGATTGGTGTGGGCACCACAAATCATAAGGTTGTTCCGTGCCGAAGATGCTGAACTTGTGGCCATAGGCACAAGAGTGCTCAGGTGGCAATGCGCAGCGTTCCCGCTCGTAGGATTGTCCACAGTGACCAACATGCTTTTTCAAAACATCCGAATGACCTTCAAATCGACCTTGCTGAGCATCGGCCGACAAGGCTTGTTTTTCCTTCCGGCGCTCTTCACACTGCCCCTTTTCATGGGTCTGAAAGGAGTTGAAATGACCCAAGCCGTGGCCGACATTCTCACATTCATGCTCGCCGTACCCTATGCCGTCTGGATAAACCGCAAGCTCAAAGCAAGCGTCACCACCCAACAGATGTGACAACGATTGCCCAATACAGGCATCGACCACAGTCCAACACGCTGATCACGACACCGATTGCAAGAAAGGGGAAAGGCAACCACCTAATACAAAATCAACACACAACACATACCTATCTAAATATTTTTGTATATTTGCAAAGTATTATTTTATAATATAATAACCTATACAATTGATTATGAAAGTAAAAGTAGGACTCGTGCAGATGGCTTGTGAGTCGGACAAACAAAACAACATTACTGCCTGTTCGGAAAAAGTCAGAAAACTTGCTGCAGACGGAGCCCAAATAATCTGCCTGCAAGAGCTCTTTGCATCGCTTTATTTCTGCGATGAAGAACGTTACCAAAACTTCCAACTGGCCGAGCCCATTCCTGAAGGCCCCACCACTCAACACTTCATGGCATTGGCCAAGGAGCTGGGAGTTGTCATTGTATGCTCGATGTTCGAGAAGAGAGCCGAAGGACTGTACCATAATACAACAGCTGTAATCGATGCCGATGGCAGCTATCTCGGAAAATACAGAAAGATGCACATTCCCGACGACCCGGGATACTACGAGAAATTCTACTTCACTCCAGGAGACTTGGGATACAAAGTATTCAAAACCAAATTCGGCACCATAGGCGTGCTGATTTGCTGGGACCAATGGTATCCCGAAGCATCGCGCATAACCGCGCTGATGGGTGCCCAAATATTGTTTTACCCCACAGCCATTGGCTGGGATGTGCATCAAAACGAGCACGACAACCAAGAACAATACGAAGCCTGGCAAACCATACAACGCTCACACGCTGTTGCCAACGGAGTGCCCGTGGTCAGCGTCAACCGCACCGGCAGGGAAGGCGACATGCAATTCTGGGGCGGCAGTTTCGTGACCAATGCTTTCGGACGCCTGCTCTACCAGGCACCCCATTACGATGAGGCCCTGCATATACAAGAACTCGACCTCACCGAAAGCAACCACTACAGATGTCATTGGCCATACCTGCGCGACAGACGAATCGACTCGTACAATCCGATAATCAAACGTTATATTGACGAAGAATAATAACCCATGACCCCAAAAGAATTAGGTTTTTACATGCCCGCAGAATGGGCAAAACATGAAGCCACTTGGCTGACTTATCCTCACAACGAAGACTCGTGGCCAGGTAAAATTGAAACCATCTTCGCATCGTACAATCTCTTTATCAAAATATTGGCCGAAAAAGAGAAAGTACATATCAATGTGCTGGACGAAGCCATGAAGATGCATGTTTTGGAAGAGCTCGACAAGATTGGAGCCCAGATGAGAAACATCATCCCTCACATCATTCCGTCGAACGATGCTTGGTGCCGCGACCACGGACCAGCATTTCTGCTCAACCGCAACGACGACTCCCGCCAAGCCATTGTAAACTGGAACCACAACGCTTGGGGCGGCAAATATCCCTATGATTTAGACACGCAGATTCCGGTTAAAATCCACGAGTACCTCACCAAAGAG
The DNA here is from genome assembly GCA_937910265.1 of uncultured Bacteroidales bacterium. Taxonomy (GTDB): domain Bacteria; phylum Bacteroidota; class Bacteroidia; order Bacteroidales; family P3; genus Colimorpha. Next base: position 1,595 of record CALEPD010000162.1, on the reverse strand, counting down.
GAAGGCAAACAAATCGAGCTGTTCAATCCCGGCATCGTCATGGAGGGCGGCAGCATCGATGTGAACGGATGTGGCGACCTGCTTACAACCAAAGCCTGTCTGCTCAATCCCAACCGCAACTCCCATCTCACCCAACAACAAATCGAGCAATACCTCTGCGATTTCTATGGTGTAGAGAACATTATATGGCTCGAAGACGGCATCGTGGGCGATGACACCGACGGACATGTTGACGACCTTTCCCGATTCATCTCCGAAGACACCATCATCACCGCCGTTGAAGACGACAAATGGGATGAGAACTACAGTTTGCTGCAAGACAACTTGGATATACTGAACAAATGCCGTCTTGCCAACGGCAAACAACCCACAATCGTAGAACTACCCATGCCCGACATGGTATTTTACGACAACCAACGTCTGCCCGCATCCTACGCAAACTTCTATATTGCAAACGACAAGGTTATATTCCCAACTTACAGATGTCTAACCGACAACGAAGCCGCTTACATACTTGAGGATTGTTTCCCCGAACACGAAATAGTTGGCATCGACAGCACCGACATCATCTGGGGATTGGGCAGCTTCCATTGTCTAAGCCAGCAGATGCCCGCACTGAAAAAGTAACGGTACTCACTCTGCACAACACCGCATCAGTTGATAATAATATAAAAAAGGCTGACTATTTTTCAGGTCAGCCTTTTTCTTATTGTCGGGATGAAATATTTGCTTGCTTTGCTAATGGACACCCCTATTGTTTTCCCTCTTCCGATTGTTTCACCTTACGCTCCAAGAGATCCATTCTGACTCCCAAATTGGTAACAGATATCTTGCGATTTCTGATGCGCATATCCATATCGTGCATTCTCTTCTTGATACGAAACATACCAACTATCAGAAATATGGATATAATTAACGACACTCCCGCAACAGCCAACACCAAGTACATCAATTTGGAATCTACAATGATTTGGGATCTTTTATACAAGTCACGATCCCTCAGAGCTTGTACCGCCTCCTCCGAAACGACATCAGCATCCGATGTATCAACATCAGTAACAGCCAATTCTTCAAGATACGCCCGCAACTCACTCTTTACTATAAATTTCAAATAATTATAACGGAGTGTGTCTTTACGGGTAAACGAATCAAAATAAGGTTCGGTAAAAATAGTATGCGAGTAATAGGCATATACATCCAATTTCTCGCGACTTGTCGGATTTGAATTGAAAATACAATCGGTTAAATATTCATTCTTCGACAGATTTCTCTGACTCAATGCCGATACAATTGAATCGACAGTGAACGATACCGGACACTTTTCCTGTGGGAAAAGGGTTGTATCCGACAACCTGTTTGTATAGTAGGCAGTCATAACTTTGATACGATTGAGCTGACTATCGGTTATGGTATCGAGAGCGAACACCGGAAGGCTCAATACAAGTACAGATATTACAATCAATAGTTTTTTCATTACATATCGATTTTAAATATTGGACATTCTTTATTTCAACGAAAGACTATATATCAGGGTCAAATAATTCTCATAGTTTACCAGCCCACATGCCTCACATACATCTTCCGGCACATGATAA
>CALEPD010000161.1 GCA_937910265.1 uncultured Bacteroidales bacterium | reverse complement strand
ATCCATATCTCATGTCGCCGTCGAGCAGGCCAAAGCCGAACTGTACAAGGTCAAGGCTGTCAAACCCGACATCGAAGCGGCAATTTTCGTTACCGAAAATGCACTCAACATGTTGTTGGGACGTGCATCCGGCACAATCGAACGAGCCAGTCTCGATGATATGGTCACCGACAACAGTTTTGTCCACGACACTCTGGCAATAGGTGTTCCTGCACAATTGTTGCGCTACCGACCCGATGTAATGGCAGCCGAATACGATGTCAAACGAGCCTTCCATCTGCAGGACGCCGCCAAGGCCGCCATGTTTCCCGCCTTGACCCTCAGCGGAACCATCCGATCTGCCGAGTCATATAATGTCGATTGGTCTAATTTCCCATCCACTATCTCCTATAATCTTTTTGCCGGACTCACGCAGCCGCTGCTCAACCATGGTACGCTCAAGTACAACAAAAGTCTCCGCGAAATCGAATCGCAGCAAAAAATCGACACCTATCGACAGACCGTTCTTGGTGCCTATTTCGAGGTGTCCAACCTGTTGGTATATTATAGGATAAGCAAGGATAAAATGGAAAATATGATAAAGCAGAACTCGGCTTTGACAGCTGCCCTTACCTATAGCATGATGCTGTACAAGAACAAAAAGGCCTCATACCTCGATGTCCTGGCGGCTCAGCGGCCCATCATGCAGGCCCGCATGCAGTTGGCCGACGCCTTTGTCCAGTACTACTCCAACAACATCGATCTATACAAGGCTCTCGGAGGCGGCTCCGTGTTGTAGTATTCCTGCTCTTTTTTTCCGTTCTTCACCAAAAAAGATGTACCTTTGCAGCAAAACAATTCCGGCATGGAGCAGATAATTTTAGGTGTTGACCCCGGCACTCTGATATTGGGATACAGTATTTTGCGTGTAACCGACAACAAGCCTTCCGTCGAGGCCATGGATGTGTTGTATCTCAAGAATATCGATGATTACAACCTCCGTATCCGTAAAATATTCGATTCCATGATTCAGGTTATCGACCGCTACCATCCCGACCATTTGGCAATCGAGGCCCCCTTTTTTGGCAAGAATGTGCAGTCGATGCTTAAATTGGGCAGGGCGCAGGGAGTGACCATCGCTGCAGCCATGAGCCGTGATATATCATTCACCGAGTACGAGCCGAAAGTAATCAAACAGTATATTACTGGCAACGGAAACGCATCGAAAGAGCAGGTGCACCGTATGCTCGAAATGCATCTCAAAACCGACCTCCACACCAAATATCTCGATGCCAGCGATGCCCTTGCGGCTGCATACACCTGTTTTCTGGCTCAATCCAGCCCCCTGTCGCAGGTATGCTCAGTGGCTAAAACGAAAACCAGCCGTACCAAAGGCCGCAAGCAGCGGTGGTCCGAATTCATCGACAACAATCCCGACAGAGTGCTGTAGCCTCCTGTGTTGTATTCTTTCAACATGTTCGCGCCAAATCAATGGTGTGGTCGCTTGTTTCATCGTCAGCCATTTTGTTTTCCGCTGTTTGTGTACGGATTTTTTTGTGTATCTTTGCAATCCGACAAATTTCAACCTCGTGGATGGGTGGAAGGTCTCTTGAATATGTGTCCCTGTTTTGTAAAGTGCTGTATGATATTTAAATGCTTTTCATGGTGATGCATTGGTAGAGGCGTTTCAACTATCCTCAGTTTCTAACAAAATAATTAAGCAATGGCTGAACAACAAAAAACATTCTCGTCTAATCTTGGAGTTATACTCGCTGCGGTAGGCTCGGCTGTGGGCCTCGGCAACATTTGGCGTTTCCCATACATCTTGGGCAAATATGGTGGCGGTGCTTTCCTTTTGGTCTATCTTTTCTTCGTGTTTTTCATAGGCATGGTTTTGATGATGACCGAATTTGTAATCGGTCGCCGGTCGCGTCACACCCCCATCAAGGCTTTCTCCTCCTTGGCTCCCGGCAAAAAGGGTTGGTGGCTTGTCGGCTTACTCGGCATTGTTGCCTGTTTCTTCATCATATCGCAGTATTTTGTACTCTCCGGATGGACTTTGGGATATTTCTTCGATGCATGTACCGGCACTTTGGCCTCCTTCGGTCAAGACAGTGGCATGATTGCAAACCACTTCTCTCAGTTTACCACCGATGCAATGCGTCCGCTTGTATTTCTTCTTGTTTTTGCCGTTGCCACAGCTGTTATACTGTTGGGCGGCGTACAGAAGGGCATTGAGAATGTTTCCAAGTTTTTAATGCCGTTCTTGTTTGTTATATTGCTGGTTTTGTGTGTGCGTTCGCTTACACTGCCCAACGCATCCGCAGGTTTGCACTATCTCTTTTATCCCGATTTCTCAAAACTCACGGGTGAGGGCATTCTTGCGGCACTGGGACAGGCGCTGTTTTCACTTTCGGTAGGTATGGGTGTGATGATTGTTTATGGCTCGTATATCCCTGCCAACGATAGCCTGTTCAAAACAGCTATGTGGATAACCGCCTCCGACACCTTTATTGCTGTGTTGGCCGGTGTGGCCATCTTCCCGGCTGTGTTCAGCTGTGGTATCGGCCCTGCCGGAGGCCCTGGATTGGTTTTCAATGTGCTGCCGAGTGTATTCAATAGCCTGGGGCCCGCTGGCTCCATCTTCTCGTCACTGTTTTTCTTGTTGCTGGCTGTGGCTGCACTTACCAGTGCTATATCACTGCTCGAAACTCCTTCGGCATGGATTACCGAATCAAAAGGGGTGTCGCGTGTCAAGTCTGTGCTGTTGGTGTCGGTTGTCGTGGTGGTAATCGCTGTGGTTATCTCATTGTCGGTTGGCGAATGGAGCTCTGTTCTTGTTTTTGGCGACACAATTTTCGATTTTGTCGATAAACTCAATTCCATCTATCTGCCACCAATCTGTGCATTGGGTACTGTTATATTTCTTGGTTGGGTTATGCCAGAGAAAGATATCGCCGACGAATTGTCAAACAAGGGCACGTTGTCTATCGGCTACTTCAAGGCATTCCTCTTCCTTGCACGTTATGTGGCTCCCATTGCCCTCCTTATTGTGCTTGTTTTTGGTATCATTAACGCATAGAACTGGGCACGGTAGGTGTATCGATAAATATATTGATCTAATACATACAAATGAATAAGATTGAAATCATGGCCCCTGTGGGCTCTTACGAAAGCCTGATGGCTGCCATTCAGGCGGGTGCCAACTCAGTGTATTTTGGTGTGGGAAGGCTGAATATGCGTTCGCGTTCGGCAAACAATTTCGACTTGGACGATTTGGCTCGCATCGCATCTATCGCCCACGAACATGGTGTTAGCACTTATTTGACCGTCAATACGATAATATATAACCATGAATTGGACGACATGCGCGCTATTGTGCAGGCGGCAAAGGCCGCGGGCATCAGTGCAGTTATTGCTTCCGACATGGCTGTTATCTGTTATGCCCGCGAAATAGGTGTTGAAGTGCATATTTCCACTCAATGCAACATTTCCAATTGCGAGGCTGTGCGCTACTATGCCCAATTCTCCGACGTAATGGTCATGGCACGCGAGTTGCCCTTGCGTCAGGTGGCTGAGATTTACCAGTTTATACGCGAAAACGATATACGCGGCCCCAAAGGCGAATTGGTTCGTATCGAAATCTTTGCTCATGGAGCACTTTGTATGTCTGTAAGTGGGAAATGCTACCTCAGTCTCGACAACTACAACTATTCCGCCAATCGCGGTGCATGTCTCCAGCTTTGCCGTAAGGGCTATTTGGTAAAGGATATCGAGTCCGACCTCGAGTTGGTCGTCGACAATCAGTATATCATGTCTCCCAAGGATTTGTGCACCATTGGTTTTCTCGACAAGATACTCAAGGCCGGTGTTACCGTACTTAAAATCGAGGGTAGGGGACGCAGCGCCGACTATGTGAAAACAGTTACCCAATGCTATCGCGAAGCGGTTGCCGCCATCGAGCAGGGCGAATATACACAAGAGCGCATTGCACAATGGACCGAACGGTTGCGCACAGTATTCAACCGTGGCTTCTGGGACGGATATTACCTTGGACGCACCCTCGGCGAATGGAGCGACCGCTATGGCTCGCAGGCTACCGAAAACAGAGTCTATCTGGGCAAGGTTACCAACTATTTCAGCCGCATCGGTGTGGCCGAAGTGCGCATGCAGACCGACCAATTGATTAAGGTGGGCGACAAATATCAGGTCACGGGTGAAACCACCGGCGTATATTCCGATGTCATCGCCGAAATGCACACCAAAGATGGTGTTGTGACCGAAGCGCGACAGGGCGATCTGTTCAGCGTCAAGACCGATGTCCCGCTTCATCGTGGCGACAAGGTCTACCGTGTCGATACTGTTATCGACGAATTTTAATACTTAAACCTCATCGATATGGCTAAGGTAAAAACATATTTCTTCTGCAGCGAATGTGGCTATCAGTCCAGCAGCTGGTTGGGCAAATGTCCTGAATGCGGCAAATGGAACACTTTTCAGGAAGAGGTGGTGCAGACCGCTTCAAAGTCGTCTGCCAGAGTTTCGGCGTCGCACGCTGTATTGTCACCATCTCAGCCCAAGCTCATCAAGAATGTTTCCTATAGCCAGCAAGTCCGCATCCCTACCCATTGCGGTGAATTCGACCGTGTTTTGGGAGGAGGATTGGTGCCCGGCAGTCTCTTGCTTATCGGAGGAGAGCCCGGTATCGGCAAAAGCACACTTCTGCTGCAAACCGCACTTGAGGTTAACGACTGCAAGGTTCTGTACGTGAGTGGTGAGGAAAGTGAGCAGCAGATTAAGATGCGTGCCGACCGAATCAATATCCATAACGAATCGTGCTATGTTGTTAGCGAAACAATCACACAACGCATATTCGAGCATGTCGATGCCGTTAAGCCCGATATCCTTGTGGTGGATTCCATACAGACAATCGCCACAGGAAACATCGATTCCAGTGCCGGAAGCATCTCTCAAATTCGTGAATGTACCGCCGAGTTTCAGCGCTTCGCCAAAGAGTCCGGCATACCTGTATTGTTGGTAGGCCATATCACCAAGGATGGATCCCTGGCCGGTCCTAAGGTCATGGAACATATCGTCGATGCCGTACTCCAGTTTGAGGGCGACCGAAATTATGGCTATCGCATACTCCGTGCGCTGAAAAACCGTTTTGGCTCAACCTCCGAAATCGGTATCTTTGAAATGGTCGACAGCGGTTTGCGCGAAATACCCAACCCCTCCGAATTTCTTATCGGACAACGTGACGAGACGTTGAGCGGTGCCGCTGTGTCGGCTACGCTCGAAGGCGTGCGTCCCATGTTCATCGAAGTCCAGTCACTTGTCTCTTCGGCTGTATATGGAACGCCCCAGCGCAATGCCAATGGATTCGACTTCCGCAGGCTTTCCATGCTGTTGGCTGTATTGGAAAAACGGTGTGGATTCAAATTGGGGGCAAAGGATGTCTTTCTCAATATCGCAGGAGGCATCAAGGTCAACGATCCTGCCATCGATCTTGCTGTGGCGTGCTCCATTCTGTCAAGCAATGTCGATATCCCGATATCGCCCCGTATATGCATGGCCGCCGAATTGGGCCTCAGTGGTGAGGTGCGCCCGGTAACCCGCATCGAGCACCGCATAGCAGAAGCCGACCGTTTGGGATTTGAGAGGATTTTCGTATCCAAATACAATGCAAAATCTATCGATACCAAGCGTTTCAATATCGAGATTGTTCCGATAGGTATAATTGAGGATGCCTTCCGTGGACTTTTTTCCTGACGCTTGCAATGCTGTCAGTCACGTAACTTTTGCTCTTTGTAGCTTTTCTTTGTAAATGCAAAGAATACAGCCACGCCTATGATATGGGCTATGGCCACGGTTATAAAAGCTGTTGAATAACCAATGTGTTCGACTACAACTCCACCCAGCAGAATGCCTAT
>CALEPD010000160.1 GCA_937910265.1 uncultured Bacteroidales bacterium | reverse complement strand
AAGCGGCCGTCTATGGGGATGGTTTCCGCAAGATATTCCTCCGCCTGCGGCGTTCGGGCAGGAAATGGAACCACAAGAAAGTATACAGAGTGTACAAGTCAATGAAGAGAGTGTAAAATAAACTGTGTCAGACTACAACAAAATAGTAGTATAACACGTTTATTTTATGATGTCAAACGAAGCAATTGATTACAAGTTGGCAGCCGAGCAATTACGTACAGGCAAGCCTTTGTTTGGAAAAGACGGTGCGTTAGCACCCATGTTGGAGCGTATTTTGAATGCGGCTCTTGAAGGTGAGATGGATGCTCACCTAAGTGAAGAATCGCGAGAGAGTGGCAATCGCCGAAATGGAAAGATGTCAAAGCGAGTCCAGACTCAGTATGGCGAGGTGACTGTAGAGACACCCCGAGACCGTGATGGCAGCTATGATCCTCAAACAGTCCGCAAGCGAGAAACGATTCTTGCAGAGGGAATGGCAGACCGGATTATCGGTATGTATGCCTTTGGCACCAGTACGCGTGAGATCAGCCGTTACTTTGAGCGTGAGTTTGACACCCGGTTGTCAGCAGAGACCATCAGTGCGATAACTGACCGTGTGCTGCCTGAGATCAGGGAGTGGAAATCACGCACACTAGAGCCAGTCTATGCGATTTGCTGGCTTGATGCCATCCATTATAAGGTAAAGGACGATAGCGGCCGAGCCGTCACCCGTGCCATCTACAACGTACTAGGCATCAACAAGGAAGGTCACAAGGAACTGCTTGGCATGTATGTCGCCAAGAGCGAAGGAGCGAACTTCTGGCTTGAAGTACTTACAGACTTGCAGAACCGTGGCGTGGAGGATATCATGCTATGTTGTGTGGACGGTCTTAAAGGCATTCCAGACGCAATTAAGAGCGTGTTCCCCCATACAGCCGTACAACTCTGTATCGTTCACCAGATACGCAACTCCATCAAGTATGTGGGGAGCAAGCATCAGAGGGAGTTTATGAAGGACCTGAAGCGTGTCTATGGCGCTGTCAGCAAGGATGCCGCTGAGATGTAACTTGACAATCTTGAGCTCAAATGGGGCGAACAGTATCCCATTGTCATCAAGTCATGGCGCGACAATTGGGAGCGCCTGACGGAGTTCTTCCAGTACACCAAGGATATCCGCCGTCTCATTTACACGACTAACACTGTCGAAGGCTATCACCGTCAGATACGCAAGGTGACGAAGAACAAAGGGGTATTCCCGTCTGATACAGCACTGGAAAAACTTGTCTACCTGGCTTACCGTAATATCAGTGAAAAGTGGACCATGCCCCTTGCGAACTGGGCACTCATCTCACAACAATTAGCAATAAAATTTGGTGAAAGATATGAGATTATGTAACTTTGCGACCACGAAGGTTCCTCATCTAGAAAACACGATTAAAATCGTGTCCCCCATCTGAGGTTAATATAATAAAGGAAATGGTCTTGACACAGTTCAACTTACACTACCTTAAGAGAAGAAGGCACCCATCGGTGCCTTCTTCTCTTATTGTTTGCTTTCGCTTGTGTGCTCTGTATCGGTAGCCCTGCTTAGAAAGCGTTGCTGTCATCAAGCCCTTTGTCACCGATGACGGTGTCGTTCGATAAGGAGTCGTCCAATCCCGCATCTCCTACAGTGGTGTCGGTAGCGTGGCTGTCGTCCAACCCCATGTCGCCGACAATAGTGTCGCTGGCAAACATTTCACTGTCATCAAGTCCTTCGTCGCCGATGATTTCGTAGTTGAATGTCTGTTTACCCTCCATCAATTCCGATTCAATATGATAACCAGCATGTTTAAGGTTTTCAACCTCGGTGGTTTTTACTATGAATTGATCTTTGCTTACTTTGAGTTGCTCGTGCATGTATCGTGACATGATGTTGTTCAATGTCTCAATGCGTTGCCGTTCAATATCATCAGTAATAGGGGGCACCTGGTGGTCGAATGTAATGCGGATGTCTTTGCTGTATTCGGTTGCTTTGGCAAATCGGTTCAGCAGGTTGTATTGCTCCGAGGTGAAATCGGTCTGTCCGGGCAGTATCTCCATGTATTTCAACTCGTCTTCGCTGATTCCAAGCATGTCGCCAAGGGCGCGTACTGGCGATGTCGCAACTTTCACCAACAGGTTGCCCAAGGTTTTCCATACAAGTTTCATGTAGTTGAATTCAGGACTTTCTATATTGCCTTTGATGGGTACGTCCAGCAGTATTTTCTCGTTCTTGTCTTTCAAAACATACAATGCGGCTTTCAAGGGTAGATGCACGGCAGGTTTTACGCCTTTTACCCGTTTCCCCACGGTTACATTGTATATGTCAAGGTTGTTGCTTCCGTCGAGCATGCTGTTTGTGATGGTGTTGTGGCTGGTGAACGAGAATGTACCGTCACTGAATGGCTGTCCAAGGAAGGTCACCATGTAAGGGTTGAGTTGTTTGAGGTCGAGTCCGTTCACATTGAGGGTGAGGTCTTGCGATGTTTTCCAGTTGGCGATATTGCCCTTCCACTCAATTTTCAATGCTCCTCCGCCGGGCAGCTGCGCTGTGATGCGGGCCTGGTTCATGCCGGTGGTGTTTATGTTGTTGGCGCTTAGATTTATGTTGCTGACCGGGAATGAGAATTTTTCGTGCAGGCAGTGGTCGGTATAGGTGAAATGGCACGATTTGATTTCAACAACACCCACCTTTATGTCCATGGGTTTCGCCGGGGTGGTGCTTTCGGTGCTTTCCTGAGTGTCTTGTGGCGTTGTCTCTGTGGTGCTGTTGTCGGAGGCAACCATAATGCGGCTGAAATTGGTGGTGCTGTCTTTGTACATCTCAAATTGTCCGCGTAACCCCTCAAGTGTTACCGATTCTATATCAAAGATGTTTGAGCCAAGGTCTATTTTGTTTATGTTGATGCTCATGGTCTGCATGCTGGCAAGTTCGTTGCGCTGTGAGGCGGTGACCGAGAGCCCATTCAGCTTTAGTTTGCCTGAAATCTGGGTGTTCATTATTTCGCTCACATTTCCCTGGGCGGTTATCGTTGCGCCGAGGTCTCCCTCTATTTCTTCAATGTCAACAACATCGGTGAGGTATTCCTTGATGTTTGCCAATGCAAAGTTGTCAAGTTGTACGGTGGCTCCGAAATTGTTCGATGAGGCATCG
>CALEPD010000159.1 GCA_937910265.1 uncultured Bacteroidales bacterium | reverse complement strand
TTGCCATGCTGGAATACATTATTAATCAAGTCCAAAACTCCTTTACGACGGGGATAGATGCTGATTACATATACATGAATTATTATCCATTCCGGAACAACAAAAAGAGGAGGTAAAGCATGAATAACATAACATTCGCCCATCCATGGGTGCTGATCTTTCTTGTCACAATTCCTCTTTGGGTTGTATGGTATGTATACAAATACCGCAAGCAAAAGCCAGCTTTACAATTTTCCGACATTTCTGTATTTAGCGGCGTGAAGAAGACCTTCAGACAACGCATGCGCCACACATTATTCGTATTGCGGCTAATAGCCTTGACATCCATCATTATTGCTTTAGCCCGTCCACAAAGCAAGCTCAGCTATGAAGAGATGAAGGTAGAAGGCATTGACATTGTTCTCGCAATGGACATCAGCGGAAGTATGCTTGCCGAAGATTTTGCCCCCAACAGACTGGAGGCGGCAAAAAAAGTAGCAACAACATTCATCGAAGGAAGGAAAAACGACCGCATATCGCTTGTTGTATTTGCCGGAGAGGCTTTTACACAGGTTCCCTTAACCATTGACCACAAAATATTGGTTGACCAGCTCAACAAAGTCAAAAGCGGAATCATCACCGACGGAACCGCTCTTGGTGATGGATTGGCCACAGCCATCAACCGCACCAAAGACAGCGAAGCCAAAAGCAAGGTAATCATACTACTGACCGATGGCGTAAACAACCAAGGTTCGGTTGACCCGTTAAGTGCAGCTGAAATAGCCGCATTGTACGGAATACGCCTGTACACCATTGGCATTGGCACCCAAGGAATGGCCCCCTACCCTTTCAAAGACCCATTTGGCCGTACGATATATCAAAACATACCTGTAGAGATAGACGAACAACTTTTGACCCAAATGGCCGCCACGACGCATGACGGACAATATTTCAGAGCCACCAACAAAAAGGGGTTACAAGAAATCTTCACCCAGATTGACGAAATGGAGAAAACCAAAATCGATGTGACCCAATACGCACAAACCAAGGACGAGCATTCCATACTTGTATTTATTGCCATCGCAGCTTTATTACTTGAGATATTATTAGGTCTGTTATATTTTAGAAGCACACCATGATTCATTTTGAACATATAAACATACTCTACGCACTCATCACCATACCCATATTCATCTGCATTTGGGTAATAGTCAGGCATTCGGACAAACAGAAACTGGCGAAATTCTCGGAAAAGAAGATGTTTGGCCGCCTTATTCCTGACGCATCACGGAGACGTCCGTTTTTAAAATTCATGCTCATCATGCTTGGGTGGGGGTTCCTCATCATCACCATTGCCAATCCACAGGTTGGAAGCAAAATGGTGAAAGGGGAACAACTTGGCAGTGAGATTGCCATTTGCCTCGACATATCAAACAGCATGATGGCTGAAGACCTGCAGCCAAACCGTTTGGAGAGAAGCAAGCGAATGGTGAACAACCTCATGCAGGAGATGCCCCAGAACAAATTCTCGCTTGTTGTGTTTGCAGGAAGCAGCTACATTCAAATGCCGCTCACCAGCGACCACAGTGCCGCAAAACTATTCCTTGAGCAAATTGACTGCTCGATGATCTCCAGCCAAGGAACAGCGATTGGAGATGCCATTGAAAGGGGTATGCAAACCTTTGGATACGGTGATGCAGAAAGAGAATGGGAACGCAGAAAAAGTCGTGCAATCATTGTCATTTCCGATGGAGAGAACCATGAAGATGACGCCGAAAGTGCCGCACGGAAAGCATACGAAGAAGGCATTTTAGTATTCACCATAGGCATGGGGCTACCCGAAGGTGTGCCTATTCCCGAATACAACAAATCGGGCCAACGTGTCGGATACAAACGAGACAAAAACGGCAACACCGTAACAACAAGTCTCAACGAGCAAATGCTCAGCAGCATCGCACAAGCAGGTGGAGGCATCTATGTACGAGCCGGCAACAGCAGCAGTAGCACCCGCCAGATATCCGAATCAATTGCCGGGCTTGAGAAGACAAGTCAAGGCGAGGCCCTATTCAGCGAATACGAGAGCCAATACATGTATCCTCTATGCGCGGCATTGTTGTGCCTGATGCTGGAGATACTGATATTCGAAAGAAAAAACAAACGATTCAACATCAGTAAAATGATCAACAAAAAAACAGCTGTATTTGTGATATCACTTCTTACTTCATTTGCGATGTACGCACAGCAGATCGAAACAAGAAAAGAGGTAAGAAAAGGCAACAGCGAATACAAAAACAAGAACTACGAAGAATCGGAGACCCACTACAGAAAATCATTGGGACAGGACAGTACATACTATAAATCACACTACAATATCGGCAATGCCCTGTACAGGCAAAAAAAGTATGACGATGCCGCAAAGCACTACCAGAAGGCACTTGACGAAAAGGGATTGACCAACATGCAACGCAGCCGCGCATACCACAATCTCGGAAACAGTCATTTGCAGAAGGGCCTTGAAGACAAACAAAATGGTCTACAGCACTTTCAGAATGCAGTAGATGCATACAAAGAGTCGATGAAAATTGACCCCAAGAACGAAGACACACGATACAACTTATCGTATGCAAAAAAAATGCTGAAACAAGCAGAACAACAGCAACAAAACCAAGAGCAAGACAAAAATCAGGACAAAAACCAAGAGCAACAAAACAACGACAACAAGCAAAACCAACAGGACAACAAACAAGATCAGCAGAACAAGAATCAGCAAAACCAAGATGGCAAACGTGACCAAGACCAGAAAAGCAATCAAGACCAAAAACGTGAGGACATGAAGAAACAGGATGCCGAAAGACTATTGGAAGCTGTACGCAACAATGAACGAAACACACTCAAAGAAAACAACAAAAAGCTAGAGGCCGGCAAACCGCTCCGTATTGAAAAAGATTGGTAATAAAACAGCACAGGTAATCCGCTATGAAACATTTTAGATATCTATTTTTATCACTCATCCTGCTTCTATCCTTTAATGGATTAGCACAAGAAATAACTATCAAAGCCCCTTCGACGATTGGCGTAGGGTCGAGATTTCATGTATGTTTCGAAATCAATGCAAAATCAAGCAAATTTCAAGGACCCTCATTCAAAGGTTTCACAGTTCTCAGCGGTCCCAACCCATCGAGCAGAAGTAGTTTCTCGTTTATTAATGGGCAAGCAACAAGTAGCGTTACCACAACCTACGACTATATCATACAAGCCGACCAAGAAGGTAGCTTTACTATTGGGACTGCAACATGTGTTGTTGACGGAAAAAAAATAAGCAGTCAAAGTTTCAACATAAAAGTCACCAAGGCTGACCCAGATGCCAATTCGCTATTTGCAAAAGCATCTGTAACCAAAAGCAATCCTTACCAAGGAGAGCAAATCATTATATCATATAAAATTTACACCCAAGTGCCCATCAGTCAATTCCAAATAGACAAACTCCCGGGCAACAAAGGTTTCTGGAGCGAGGATTTAAGCTCGCAAAGAAACGAAGTAAAACAATGGGAGGAGACCATTGACGGGAAACGATACCAAGTGGCCGAAATACGCCGTGGCGCATTGTTTGCGCAAGAGAGCGGAAAGTTGGAGATTTCGCCCATCGACTTGGATGTACTTGCAATGGTACAACGCCAAAGGAGAAGGACTGGAACCATTTTCGATCTTTTTGACGACCCATTCTTCAGTAGCGCACAAGCAGTAGAGAAACATCTTCGCACCAATACTTTAACCATTAATGTAAAGCCGTTGCCCGCTACTCCAGACAACTATACCGGAGGTGTCGGCAACTTCAACATCAAGGCAGAAACCGACTTGACAGAAGTCCGTGCCAATGAGGCAATAACATACAGCATAACCATTAGTGGACAAGGTAACCTGATGCTTATAACTCCACCGGAAATTGCGTTCCCTAAAACGTTTGAAGTATATGACCCGGAAATCTCCGACAACATCAAATACACCGACAATGGTGTCAGCGGAAGCCGCACATTTGAATGGATATTGATTCCACGTACGGAAGGCTCATACACTATACCCGAGGTCAAACTGACATACTTCGACCCCTCTTCAAAACAATACATCAACAAAACAGCGCCGTCGATATCGCTGAAAATAAACAAAGGAGACCCGAAATCGCTGAAAAATGTATCCACTTCGAAAGGAGACATACAACATTTAAACAATGACATAAATTACAGCAAAAGAGCCGTATCCAACATTAAATCAAAGGATTCGAATAACATTGAATGGTGGTTTTGGACAGCACTTGGCATAATCGCTATTGCCTGCGTAACCATCACGATATTAAACAATAAACACGAAGAGCAGGAAAAAGATATTGCCGGCACACGACTGAGACGTGCAACAAAAGAGGCTAAAAAACGTCTTAAAAAGGCAGAGAAGCATCTCAACAGTGGAGACGATGAGGCATTTTATGTTGAAATATACCGATCGATCTGGGGCGTAGTATCAGATAAATTCAACATTGAGCTTTCGAAGCTGAGCAGCGAAACCGTTGAAAATTGTTTGTTGGAGAAACATGTGGGAGAAGAGCAACGTCGACGGATATTAAAATTACTCCATGAAGTTGACTTTGCCCGATTCGCGCCCGGCGATGCCTCGGAAAAGAAACAGAACATATACAACGAAGCACTAAATCTTATAGCCACGTTATGAAAAAAACAATTGCATACATCATACTAACTCTATGTTTAGGCATCGCGTCGACACATGCAAACGAGATTTCGAAATCGGCATGCCAATCCACAATGGAATCAGCATACGAAGCATACGGACAAAATGATTACCAAACAGCCGTATCATTATACGAATCGGTATTGGATGCGGGATTTCACTCACCTGAGTTGTATTACAATTTGGGAAATGCCTATTACAGATTAAACGAATTGGGGAAAGCCATACTCAACTATGAACGTGCACTAAAGCTTCGTCCTCATGACAAAGAAGCGCTGGAAAACCTTGCATTGGCAAACAGCAAAACCACCGACAACATTGAAGTTATACCTGAGTTTTTTCTTAACAGATGGATGCGCACCGTTGAGAATCTATTGCCGCCACAAGGGTGGAGAATTGCAATATTGATTGCATTTTCATTGGCAGGTGCTTGTTGGGTCTTATTCCGCTCAGCCAAACGCTACGGAAATCGAAAGCTGTATTTCATCTTAGGCTGCATCAGCACATTACTGTTGATAATATCCAGCGGTATCGGTGCAAGCTCACAATACCATTCGACCCATAGCAACACTGCCATTGTAACAGTTCCTGCAATAACAGTGAAAAGTTCACCCGAAAGCAACAGTATAGACAAATTCATCTTACATGAAGGCGCCAAAATCACGATCGATGAAGAGGTCGGAGAATGGTTCCTTATCCAGATTGCCGACGGCAACAAAGGATGGATTATGAACAACGAGATAGAAATCATATAAAAAGCCTCTGTCAATATGAACAAAGCCATTCCAATCCTATTCCTGCTTTCAATCATCACACTGCCCCTATTCGGGCAAGAAGACGAGGTGAAATATGTTGACGACGAAAGTTGTGGCTGCGAGTTGGTATTCATCAACGGTATTCAAACTACAGAAAGCAACGGACGCTATGGATTCAAATTAGAAGACGGGACTCAAATTGTTGAGAACAAGTACATGTATGTCGACAAATTTCACGGGGACTACTGCAAAGTGTATATCGACGATTATCACTGCGGACTCATAAATCGTGAAGGAACCGAGATAATACCATGCATTTACGAAAATGTATATTATCCTTTAGACAGCATGATTCAAGTGACCCAGAATGGCCTCCAAGGATTCACAAACATTAACGGAGAAATGGTCATACCATGCCAATTTCGGGCAGCCAGCGGATTTGCGGAAGGACTGGCCGTTGTCAGCATTGACATTGACAGTTTCTCTGTATACTACGGCTTTATCGACAAAACCGGAAAACTTGCCATAGACGCGGAATACGAATACGCATATCCATACAAAGAGAATGTAGCCGTTGTAAAACAATACGACAGATATGGCATGATTGACAAGAACGGGGAAACGACCCTGACAATCAAATATGATTTTGTCTCATCGATGAACAACGGCAGATTTTTTGCCGCAGACAATGGACAGATAGCCATGTTTGACAGCAGTTACCGGCAACTCACACCTTTCATTTATCATGATATTGTAGCCTATAGCGAAAATGTATACCTTGTCATGCGCAATGGGAAATACGGATATCTCAATGAGTCGGGAGAAGAATATATTCCATGTGAGTATGACTTTGGAGGGTCGTTTGTCAACGGATTTGCACTGATTATGCGAGACCAGAAATACGGTATCATCCGCAAAGACGGATCCATTCTGCTTCCCCCGGAATATGACCATAGTGGGATACGCGAATCGGCATACATCTTTCACGACGGGATGGCTCTGATTGAAAAAAATGGAAGATTCGGATACATTGACACGACTGGTGCTTTCATTGTTCCCATTTTTTACGAATCGGCATATCATTTTTCAGAAGGACTTGCGCCAATCTGTTCGAACGGTGCATGGGGATATATCGACACCACAGGGCTGTTATCCATACCATTTGTATTTCAATTTGCATCGCCATTCATACATGGCCGAGCAGAAGTGGTGTACAATGGTGACGTGCATAAGATGAACGCCAAAGGCGAATGTGTAAAGAATTGTAAAGGAGCCCCGAAATCATGGAAACAATAGCAAGCCATCCCGGTACAGTCACGGCGGTCAAAGAAGGCGTTGTTGACGTTCAGATTGTCTCATTTGGAGCATGCAGCAGTTGTGAGGCACAGCATAAATGCGGTTTTGCCGACCAAAAAGACAAAACGGTAACAGTAAAATGTTCAGATTGGCAAAACTTCAAAGAAGGCGACCATGTAGTAGTAAACATCAACAAGAATCTTGGATTACTTTCGGTGCTGATAGCCTACGTATTGCCCTCTGTGGCGCTTATCCTCGCCATTGTGATTCCCATATCAATGGGAATTTCGGAAGGTATTTCAGCCATAATAGGGCTCACTGTTATGGCCTTGTATGTGCTCATACTATACAGCCAACGCAACAAACTTGAACGTAAATTCACATTTACCGTTGCCAAAGAAGATTAACGACAAAACCTACCGACAACGAACAATCCCAACAATGAGAAACACTATACGCATATTTGCCACCATCCTTGCTGTCGTTCTGATAACAGGATGCAAACAAAACCCGCAAACCAAAATATACAATCCGGCAGAAGTACAATTCAAAGCCACCTACAATCCCATGTTTGAGGGACAACTATACCCCTCACTGGTAATGGGACTAACCAATTATGCAGGAGCTGACGACATATACTTTTTCAACGTATCCCTTATCTCCCCTGCTGACAATGCCGTTTTGCGTATAGTAATCGATTCCTCGACACTAAACTATGTAACCATCTGTCAAGAAATACTGCCCAACAAAGGTGAACTGTATGAATTCAAGCCACTCATAAAATGGAAATACGAAAATCTCTACCTCATCCGACAACAAGGCACTACCGACCTCACCTTTACATGCTATATAAATGATGAAGAGGTTGATATAGAGAATATCCGTATCACCTACAGATCTGTCAACGAATGCCCACTATCAATAAAAGCACCTGGAAACAAACCGATGGACTTCCGATGGATGTTCAGCGCCTATGTAAATGAGGACCATCCGTTTATTGAAGAGGTGCTAACCGAGATGATGAATCAAGGCATCATCAACACAGTACAAGGTTATCAATCGGGAGCCAAACATGTAAAAGAACAGGTGTTTGCGGTATGGTACTACGCCCTCAACAGGGGTCTTGCCTACTCGTCAATCTCATGCACCAGCAATCCTTCCCGTCATGCAAATGTACAACACATACGCTTTTTCGACCAAGTATACAACACACGGCAAGCAAACTGCATAGACGCATGTGTGTTTTTCGCCTCAATACTGCGTAAAATAGGGCTAAAACCTGTTATATTTGTCGAACCATGCCATGCTTATCTCGGTTACTATACCGACCGAGGAAAAAAGAATATCGAGTTATTGGAAACAACCATTACATCATGGGTCAACTTCCCGGAACTGGAGCGCAATTTGGATGTGAATGGCATGCTTCCCGAGAAAGACTACCAAAAGATATCCAAACATCTGACTCCGGAACAAGATTCACTGTACCGCAATGGTAATATGGATTTCGAGACATTAAAGGTAAATGTTGCAAGGAACTTGTTCGACAAAGCCACAACATACAATACCGAGAAGTACAAAACCAACAAGGAGTACTTCGTCGACACTGCAGAAATCTCCTACCAACAACTTGATATTGAAAATCTCCGTAAATTAGTGCAACCTATAATCAGTACCAAATAAACGGCACCTCTTATCGAGATAAATACAACGTTATTCTACTGACAATGCAATTAATCGTTAACAGGAGTGAGTCCCATTTTTCAGCACCTTTGTCCTTATTTCAGCATCTCTCCGATTGTCAGTCTATTACAATTCACCACAGGATTCTCCGTTTGCCATTCTTCGTGCGGCGTCATGTGGAACGCTATCGAAAGTCACTGGCTTTCTGCATATCCTTCCGCACGGAAATCTGCTCGAAATAAGAACAAAATCGCACGAAACCAATTTATAGAATCCACCATAAAGAGTTTTTCGTCTTTATAACTTTTGAACACAATCACTTACATTGAGACTCGTCCGAATCACTTAGTTTCATATGGAGCGTGATGCTCGACTACAGCAGGCGTCTGATTACCTTGAGCCGTAGAGTCATCCGAACTTTTTTGGTCTTCGTCATCTGGGACAATATTAAATGGGTCGCTATCAGTGAAATCGTCTTCGGTATCGCTCTTCAAGGAAGCTATAGTTTCGCCAACCACAATACCACTTGGAACAGCAATTACGGCATAACCCAAAAGCATAACCACAACCGACACAAAGCGTCCCACCGGCGTAATGGGACTGATATCGCCATATCCAACCGTGGTGATTGTCACGACAGCCCAGTATATACCCTCAGGGATAGAGGCAATGTCGTCATTCTTGTCACCTTCGAGAGCATACATAATTGTGCCTAAAATCACTGCCGCGATAAACACAAAGAGCATGAATATAATCTTTGTAAGGCTACGTCTCAAAGCATTGAGCAATTGTTTTCCCTCCTTAAGGAACCTACGCATGTTCAGAATGCGGAAAATGCGAAGTAATCGCAAGAGACGGAATACGGAGAAAGCCTGAGTAGCGGGAAGGAAGATGCTCAAGTATGCGGGGAAGATGGATATAAAGTCGATGATGCCGTAAAACGAAAGGGCATATTGCCATGGTTTCTTCAAACAATATATACGCAAATAGTACTCAAACGTAAAGAAAATGGTAAATCCCCACTCGAGACCCTTCATAAGCCAATAGGAAAAGGTCCCATGTCGCAGACTTACTGTTAATGTATTGTTAGCGCCCAACATACTGTCAACCACCAACAAGATGATATTCAGAGAAATCAATGTAAGCAATACAATATCAAACTTCTTACCCTCCGGTGTATCCGATTTAAATATAATTTCATAAATACGCCTTTTCGAGACGTTTCGATACTTCTTCGGCAATAGAAATTTGAATAATATATTGTGCAACAAATTTCCCACAAATGCCAAAAATGCGTAACCTTTTTCCTTATACGGAAAGGTTTTGACTTTTTCCCACAATATTCCAATCCATTTTGCAAAGAACTGGTAAATTGCTTTTACGATCGGAGCAAGTTTACGGCCCAAATTAGCAATTTGACGCAAAATAAACAATCCTATCTTTTTCAGTACATTCAATATTGCATCACCAATTTTCATGTAGTCAATATTTTTACTTTTACACTATAGAGTTTCTATAAATACAATTAAAAAAAATCATCATGTCACCTTGACCGGGAATACTTTTACCGACAGTTTTTAGGTAGACTGGACCCATGTAACCCACAGGAAACAATTGAAGATATCGCCCACTTCATCCATCATTTATTTTTCAAATAATACAACGTGTTTGCCTTAAAAGGAACAAATGTCGAGGATGCCACTCTTTTAAGGTCATCCACTGTCATCTTCCTGTATTCCAATGGCTCATCATTAACCCAATCAATATGACCAAGCCACTCGTAGTAGCATAGAGAATAAGCTTTGTCGGCAACCTTGTATTGAGAATAAGCAAAATTGCATTCAAATTTGTTGACAACCTTTTCGAACTCACGGGAATCGATTGTTTGCTGTGTCAGAAGTTGCAATTCGTCATCTATAGCCTTCTCAGCAATGCCAACACCTGGAGACACTCTTCCCGAAACAACAAACAAACCTGTGCTTTGTTCACCTGTAATATATGCGTTTACTTCAGCAAACATCTGTTTCTCTTTCACATATTTGTCATACAAACGGGATGAATTTCCATTACTCAGCACATCACTCAATAGATCGAAAGCATAGTAGTCGGAAGATGTATGGTCGGCCATAACAAACGCCTTGTAAATGGCATCTGTGGGAACCGGACGATATACGGTAGTGTGCCTGGGTTCAGTCTGTTCGGGCTCAAATAACGGCAGTTCCTCATAAGGAGCCTGCACAGATGTTGGAGCGATGGTCCCAAAATGCTTATAAACCAAATCCAGCACTTCGTTTTCCCGAATATCGCCAGCAACAGAAAGAATAATATTGTCGGTGGAATAATATCTGTAAAAAAAGTCGCGGACATCCTTCAATGTGGCATCTTGAACATGCTTGATATCACTGCCAATGGTACACCAACGATAGGGATGCTGTTTATAACACAACGGACGCAGCAAGAGGTAGACGTCGCCGTAAGGGCTATTCAGATAACGCTGATTGTATTCCTCGGTAACAACTTGCTGCTGCACACGCAAACGGTCGAGGGAAAATTCGATGCCCTTCAAGCGGTCAGCCTCCAAACGCAATGCCTGCTCGAAACATGAAGCCGGTACAGTCAGATAGTAATTGGTATAATCGTTATTGGTGAAAGCATTGCTGTCGCCACCCATCAAAGCAACCTCTCGGTCGTAGTCGGGATATCGGGCAGTACCACCGAACATCAAATGCTCAAAGAGGTGTGCAAAACCCGTCATATTCGGATTCTCGTTTCGGGCACCCACACCACATAGCATGTTTATAGTTACAAGAGGGGTATTATGATCCTCGTGAACGACAAGTCTCAATCCGTTCGGCAACAGAAATCTATTAAAATGAATCATCTCGGCATACGTTTGTTTTCGGTACCATTTAGTGCTGGGAACTATATAAGCCATTGAAAACTTGACAAGTATGCCAACAAATGATTGTACGACACTTGCCGCCTATTCAACAAAATATAATAAACTCCTGCAACTTTCAGTTAATAACGACAACGATGTAGTATTATTGCAAATATGCTTCACCGCAAGAAATGAATATTTCTCCACCACAAAAGAGCAAAACAAAACGAACAACACATCAACCGGAACGCTACTTTTTGCAACAGAAATCGTTTTTCCATAGAAAAATCAAAAAAAACATTTTACACCAAATATATTACGGTAATCTTTAAAATTTAAATCACTGATAATAAAATAAATATATATATTCGTTGTTATATTGAACATAAATACGAAACCTATGGCAAAATACAAGAAACTCGGGTCAGTCACTCTATTTGACGCACAAACGACA
>CALEPD010000158.1 GCA_937910265.1 uncultured Bacteroidales bacterium | reverse complement strand
TACCATGGGAGCCGAACCCAACGGTTTCCAGGGCCAGATTGACGAAGTTCGTCTCTGGGGTTCCGAATTCGATGAAGAAAAGTTCTCGTTCTATAGCAACCAGCCCGTCAGCGACATACAGGCTGCGCAGACCAACGACAACCTGCTGCTCTATTACGACTTCAACCAGAGCGGAGGCGACGTGATAGACCGCACACCCTCTGCCTGCAATGCCCAGCGCATAGGCTTCGGCCCCGACGGCGACGCATGGGGTTCGGCAATCGGAGTCTTTACGCTCGACACCCAGGCCGAGCTTCATGGCGACGTATCCGCCAAATACCTTACCAACTACAAGAATCCCTTCCTTACCACCTCGGGAACAGTCAACCCCAACAACAGTAGCCGCTTCCTCCGTCTGCTCATGCGCTCATCACGCTCAAAATGGCAGGATGCCAAGTCCGTTGTCCGTGGAGGTATAACCACCGGCGCACACATCGACACCGAGCACAATCGCGACATCACTTTCGAGACCGTTTGGAGCGGATTTGCCGACAAGCTCGTTGACTACCGTCTGTGGCAGGGCGTAACGCTTCCCGCCGGGCCATACCAGTTCAGCGTCAAGTTCAGCGACGGCAGCGAGGCCCAGAAAAGCCGCCTTGTCGTATGCAAGGGCAAGACCATGATCGGCGATGCACAGTGCGAGGAAGAAGCCATAGCATGGTGCCCGCTGGTAGACGGCAGCCTCAGCTTCACCCTTACCGAAGAGACCGATGTTGCATTGGGAATCATCGTAAACCTTGTCGGCCAGGCCAGCTTCGGCATCAACGCCTTCAAGCTCGAGGGCTACTCCATAGAGCATCTCACACCCGTTAATCCCACCGGCATAAGCCTTCCCGCCCAGACACAGCCCGTACAGCCCGCCTTCCACGGCATCTACAACCTCTCGGGCCAGCGTCTGCAGGAAGTACAGAAGGGAATCAACATCATCAATGGCAAGAAGATTCTGAACAAGTAAGACCGGACGGCATATATATTCAGAATAGGGGGAGCATTGGTTCCCCCTATTTTTGTGTCGAAAGAAAATCAATGCGCAGGACAGAAAACAGAAGTATTCTATATGCCTGTGTGTACAAAATGCAAACAAGGTAACGGTGTATATATCAGACTCGCCAAATAAATCCGACAATTGCATTTTGTTGCCGGCCCTGTCTCTGACTTTATCCAAATTGCCCGACACACACTGTCAAACTTTTTTACTTTCGCACACAAATCATATATGGTTTCAATATGAACAGAAATCAGCCCAATATAGTTCAAAAACAAACCTAATTACCCCCCAAAAACAGCCCTACTGGAAAAAATTGATTTTCCAACTGAGAAAAAATAATTTTCCAGTTGAGAAATAAAAATTTTCCAACTGGGCATTTCCGGTTTTCCAGCTGGATTTATACGGAAATAGGGTTTTGTAAAGAATTTTGACAGTACACGGATTATGTTTTTTTGACAGAAGAACATTATGAGCAATCAGCTTTGAGTTTTTTCGACAAAAG
>CALEPD010000157.1 GCA_937910265.1 uncultured Bacteroidales bacterium | reverse complement strand
GCAGTAGAGCGCGGTGGCCACTTGTTGGGTAATCACCTGGTCTCCCCAAGTGGTTGAGATAATCCAATAGAGCAGTTCGCAGGTGGCCGATATTTCAGGCATGGAGAATATGAGGTCGAAATGCTCGGTTCGGGGGTGGTGATGATGGTCGATGAGTATTTTGTAGGCATTGGATTGCAACAGGTACTCTTGTAGCATGTCGATGCGGTTGGTATCGTTGAAGTCGACGCCGATAATGATGTCGGCTTGCTGTATGGCGTCGATGCAATCTTGCGGATTTTCGTTATGGTTGATGATGAGGTTGATGTCGTCGAGAAACTCCAGCTGACTGCGGTTGCCGGGGGTGGGGGTGAGCAGCTGTATGGTGCAGCTGTCGGTGGTTACTTGGCGAAGTGCATGGTATAAGCCGAGAAGAGAGCCGATGGCGTCGCCGTCGGGGTTTACGTGTCCAATTAAAGCAATGTGGCTTGCATGGTTTACTTTGTCTTTGAGCAGGCTTATCTGTGCGTTTGGAAATGTTGGAATGTTCATGTTCTAATAACGATTAAACAAGTTTTGTAGTGTTTTGTGTGCTGATTATTTGTTTGAAAAGGAAATGTCTTTTTATTTGTCCAACTGTGCGGACAAACGATGAAAGTTGCGGGAATGCAATTTTGGGAACCTACCTATAATAGGCTTTCAACTTACGGCAAATGCCGAAAGTTGGAAAGGGAAATGCTTTGGGTGGAATGGATGCCTGAATGCTGGAATCAGTCTTTGACGCCCATGATGTTTTTGATTCGCACGGGGTCGCTTACTTTTTTGAGCATGTCGTTGAAATCGCTGCAGTTGGGCTTTTTGAGTACTTCTATATATGTCTGCTGCATATTGCGTATCAGGATGAGCAGGTTGGCATAATCGAGGAGGTCGTACTCGGTAACGATGTTTTTGTCGTATTGGTATGTTTTCTCCAGGTTGAGATAGCTGCGTCCGATATAGATGTACGACTTGGCTTGTGTTCGGATGATGTCGGCTGTGTTTTCGATGGCTTTGCGGTCGTCGATTATCTGCAGGCATCGGTTTTGCATGTTGGCAAAGTCGATGAGAATGCCCATGAACTTGTCGGCGCCGTTGGCATTGATAAAATTGGGAGTCAGATTGTAATTGTCTTTAATGGTTTTGTAACCGGAAACAAGTTTGTTGTCGAGATTGCGTGCTTCGAATATCAACTCTTCGTTTTGCGATATGGTGGTGCGGATGTTGATGATAGAAGCATAATATTGCTGCAGTACTTCAAATTGGTTGAGGCGTTGGGTGTATTTGAACGATTCGCCGTGTGTTTTGTAGGCAGGGGTGAAGTTGGTTATTGAATGAAGGTTGCGGTAGGCTTCGGCAATGTCGCTGTATTTCTTGCCGCAGGCTGCAGTGATGCTGTCGCCGCGCAGGTTGATTGAGTCGAGGCGTTTGACGTTGTGGATGTAATCCTGCTGTATGTCTTTAAATTCCTCGAGGCCTTGTATGAAATGCTTGCCGCTTTCGATTGAGTTGAAATTGGGGGTTACTTCAAGGGTGGAAACAACATCCTTGTACGAGGAGGTCATATCCTTGTAGTTCATGCTGTACAATCCGATAATCTCGAGGCTTGTTTTGTCGATGCATTCCCTGAGGTCGATGGTTTTGGTGAAAAGCTGCTGCATGGTGATGATGTCCCACTGCTCATCCTGGAGGCCGTAGAGCAAGGAGGCGCTTTCAATAGTCTCCCAGTTGCCGGTGGTATTTTTATAGTACTTGTATTCTGTGGAATTGGTTTCGGCGCACTTCATATGCTTTTCCAAAGAGCAGCCGCCGATGTACAGACGACCCAGGGTGATGTTCTCCACGCCCTCAGCCTTGGCAATGTCATAAAGGAATTTTGTGGTATTATTGGAAAAGCTGTTGCCGATGGCCAGTACCTTCAGTGTCTTACCGTCGGACAGGGGCTCCAGCTCCAGGGGCGCTTCCGTGGGAGCAGCCGT
>CALEPD010000156.1 GCA_937910265.1 uncultured Bacteroidales bacterium | reverse complement strand
ATAGGATTGTCCGCAAACTGAATGTGCCAATCCTATTATGACTATAAAAAATGTAATTATCTTTTTCATATCATTGCTTTATTATCTTAATTTGTGATTTTGAGTGATTTGACTCAATGAATAGCAAATATATTCCCTGTGGTAAATTCTTTATACAAACTTTGTCTTTACAACTGATATTGTCCAACAGCAAACGTCCCATCATATCATAGATTTTTGCCGATTCAATATGTTCGTCACTATTAATGTATATCCAATCATTGCAGGGGTTTGGCCAAATGTGTACTTTTTGATTCTCTACGCATTCGTTAACTCCCACAGGGCGAACAACACAGTCTTCTTCCGGCCAGCCTTCCATGGAGTAGTGATAGATTAATTCCCCATCTTTGTGGCAACAAACCATCCGGCTTCCGATGATATGCAAACGTAAATAATCAAAAAGATTTGAGCAACCAACCCCCTCAATAAACATTATGGAGCGTTCGGTAAATTCATCAATAAGCGTAATTGTGTAATACCCGTCTTGTGTAAGTGTATCCTGTACAGTATACATGACACTGTCGCGATAACCAACATAGTTTGGCAACCAAATTGTGTCACCGATAGAAAGAGACATGTCTGCTATTATTAAATCGGCATTCCCATCCGGAAATCGGCACCATAGCTTTCCTGTTGCAGTATCTTCCCTAAGATAAAAATCAAGAGACGAATCTCTGCCTTCAGAATAATCATTATGCCAATATACTGCATAATACTCTACTTTCTTGAAATACATGCCACTAATCAATGTGTCATTGGTAATTCGCAATAATTGATTTTCCAATGGAACATCATAGTATTCCGTCACCCCGTTCCACTCCGTTGATTCCTGACCGAAAAAAGACTGGAATCCGTTTTGATGTTGAGCAAAGCCAACTGCAGTATAACACAATGCTACCGAGCACAATAATAGTTTTTTCGTTTTCATAACGATTCTTATTTTGTTAATACCATTCGTTTTGTTCCGACAATTTGTTCATCTACTACCAACGAATAAATATACATGCCAGCATTAAGAGTGGAGCCACTGATAACCACTTGCCCATTGCCGAATGCATGAATGGGGTATGACTGCATCAGTTCTCCCGTGAGATTGAAAACGATTATATTTGCACAGGTTGCGTCTGTTGGAATAAAGTATTCGATTGTTGTGGTACTTGTGAATGGATTGGGGGAATTTTGATATAATACAGCACTATTTGTAATGGGGGCATTTGAGCTCGTACTGCGATGAGCTCGAGATTCATGGTCAACGGTGGAGTCCGATTGCATCCCCCTAAGATAATCCTCGTAGTCCTCTATTAGATCTAAAGAAACTCCTCTGTTTTCAATGGCTGTGTACAATTCACGGAAAGCGGACACGATGATAGGAATCATTTCCAGATAGTTCACATACTGGTTACCCAACGAATCAAACTCAACAATCTCCGGAAAAAGGTCAATAATCTCAGATGTTATCAGACCATAACGGGTATCGCCAGAACCTCGAGACTGCAAGGCGGAAGAGGCAAGATGCCTGGCCGACTCCTCCTTTTCAGTCAAATCCTCGGTTCTGTCAATCTCGCCAACATTGCCAATAGGTTGAATATTATCAATAGGTTTATAATTATATGTAACACCATTCAACCGCATTAATCTTGGAAGTGCATACTGAATGTTTCTGATTGAACTTTTATGGTTGTCATCAGAACTGACGGAGAGCCTATCCAGTCTGACACCATCGTATATGGTAAACCGCGGAAGATAATCCCTTTGCCCATTATAGTTCCATTCTGCAACAATATAATCACCATTAAAGGCAGACATTTTGACTCCTTTTTTTCCATGCAACCACAGAATATCTGAATCGTACGTGCCAAACTCTCCTATGAACACATTCCAACCATTGTGGTCATATCGTCCGAAATCACCAAATGCCAATTTTGAACCAGCATTGAATTCCCCGAGCCTTCCTTGAATTGACATTGAAAGAACTCGGTACATATCGTCATCCGGGCGGGTGTCGGGACCAACTATAACTCGACCGTCGTTTTTGATGACAAGCTGGGCACTTGCCGTAAAAACCGAGAATAAGAAAGTAGCCAGTATGATTATTGATTTTTTTTTCATTTTTTTGTTGTATTTATTTTTTGTTAAGCTCTTATTTCGCGAGAGCTATTGCGGTTGCTGTAGCACTGTGTGGATTTGCGCAACATTTTCTACTGCCACACAATAAAGTCAGTCGATGTACGTTACTAAAAACAGCGTGGAGTAACTGCTCTATGCCTCGGGTGCGGAACGGCAGGGAAGAGTGAGTTGCGAACTTCAAAATACAATCACACTCTCCCTGCATCGGCACCCTCTCTTTTTGCCCCGACACAACGGCGCACCAATCTTGTGCGGGGCTTCGTCAGATGAAATACATACGATTTACTAGTTATGTGCATATAGCACTAACGGGAGTTTGCGGTTAGAATTTCATCTATTTCCAGGCCACACAATTAAAGACTTTTTTTTCTTCATCAAAAGAAATTCTAACTTTGTAGCCATTATCATACATCTTATCGGCCCATGCGAGAGCATCGTCTTCATCTGTTGTTGAATAGTGTATAACCTCCTTTGTGACAGCGTATTTCTCTGTTTTGCCACCGTCATAGAAAACCACCTCGTGGCCGTTTTTTGCAATAGCAAACAACTGGCGGAAAAAATCCGTACGTTCGGACTTGCCATGTAGCGTGATTTGGTGAGTTACGCCGTCAACGGCGTACTGCACTGTGTACACAGTGCATGTCTCGGAAAATGATGTTCCGGGCACGTAATCTGTGACACTTTCTTTTTGACAGCCTGCGGCCATCAGACTCAGCACTGAAAGCAGTGCCGTGATTTTAGTTGTATTGTTCATTTTATTTAGAATTAAAGTTTTGGCTCTTGGATATACTTTCTTTAAATTGATTGCGTTTCACGGAACGCAGTTGCAGCATTGTTTCAATGGAAAATACGCTGATTTTGCGTTCGGTCCACTGTATGGCAATCAAGTCGTTATTTGATGGAAATGAATCCATTGGAAGAGAATAGTCTTTCTTTGGGGCAGCCCATATGTCTATACAACCATCATCGGTTATTTCTATTACTTCTCGAGGCGGTGGTGTAATGTTGAAATCATGCAGCAGAGCATTCCAGGCGGAGTCAGTCTTTGCTTCCAGGAGTGTCACATCGACGAAGACAGTATCATTGACTTTATAATCTTTTATGAACGTGGCATCAACACCATCCATTTTTGCATAACGTTTGTACACTTCGCTGCACTGGTCGAAGGGGACGGTGCGGGGCCACAGCCTCACAGCCAATGCCACCAAGACGACGGCGAGGAATGTGATGGCCGGCAATAGGAAATATTTCGGTTTTGGTCTCATATTATATGGGATAAGACAAATGATACACTGGTGAGGGCTGCGCTACGGTGAGAGGGTGAGCCTAGGGACATAGCGCGGCCATTCTGCACAGGGACTGCAAGGAAAAGGAACATCACCACGACAGAGGCGAAGACCGCGGCACGAATGCATGACAAATGTAGCATGTTGAATGCAGGTGGTTGAATGCTGAGGGGTTGGCGGCGGAGAAGGAATATTTGTCGAAGGCACTGGGTGATGACCACGACCAACAGCAGGCCGAGGAAGGCGAAGAAGAGCTGGTCGAAGATGTCTGAAATGAAATGCCGGTGGAGAATAACCATACCGACGATGGCGGCGAGACAAACGATGGCCATTGCCAGGGTAGAGAGGACACTGCGGCGGCGTGAGGAGAAGACCAGGAGGCGTAGCACAAGTCTAATCTGCGACAGGTCGTGCTGCCGGGCAATCTGTTCGATACGTTCGCCGTGCTGCTGCCAAACGGACATCAGCTCCTGCAGCATGTCATCGTTTTGCGGTTCACTTTGGATGGCATTCTTGAATTGTTGTCCTTCTGGGACTGTATTGTTTTTTTTATCCATTTCTAATCGTCTTCTTTGTTAAGGGTTCTGAATTTGTTCTTAATGCGTTCGATGCGATGGTTTACGGCGGCCTCGGTGATGCCGAGAGCCATGCCCATTTCGCGTGCCGGGATGCGGTCGAGGTATAGCAGCAGGATTGATTTCTCGTTGGGCGAGAGGCGGTCGATGAGTTCGTAGAGACGTTCCACGAGGCTGTTCTGGCTTTCCTCGGCGAGGTAGTTGTAAGTCACGTCATCGAGACGTGTGAACATTGGCGAGAGGGAGCGGTGGCGCAATTGAGACACGGCGGTGTTGAAGGCGATGCGGTAGACCCAAGTGTTTTCCTTGCACTGTTGCCGGAAGCGCGGCCAGCTTTCCCATAAAGAGCATACAATATCCTGATACATATCCTTGACGTTTTCGGGGTCGCGGTCGGTAAACATAAGGCATATCTTGAAGATGGTGCTGTCGGAACGGCGCAGCATCTCCATAAATGCAATATGCTCCTTGTTATGTTTCATCAAAAAAGTACTTTGTTATATTAGTCGCAAAAAAGTCCGAAAACTACCATCGTAGAACGGAAAAAGTGTAAATTTATTTTTAGACAACTGGTTTTCAATTGAATAAAAATGCACTTTTTAGAGTGGGGATGAGGTTCCTGGCACCGGACATCTCATTTGGGGAGTGCAAGAATATTTCAGGTAGGTTCAATAAATTCCATATTAAAAAAAAGTAGAAACAGCCTGAATGAATCCAAATTATTTCAACGCCTCTGCCCTTATTTCGGCATCTTTCGGATTGTCGACCGGTTACATTGCACCGCGTAATTCTCCGCTCGCCTTACTTGGTGCGGCGTCGGGTGGAAAAGCCATGACAGAAGCCACTCCGTTTTGACAAAGAGGCGTAATAAACACTTGATGTTAAAAAAAATTTGTAGGATTGAAAAAAAATACATAAATTTGCTGAACTTTTTGAAAAGTAAATCCCTTTTTAAAAGTCTAAAAAACATTGATTTAAACTGTAAAAAATTATATAACCATGGGTATTAATGCTAACAAAAAAGTAAAACGCAAGAAGGTTAGAGTTACTGGAAACAAGAATTCCACTAACAATTGGGGCATCACCGCTGCTGGTTGGAATGCCGT
>CALEPD010000155.1 GCA_937910265.1 uncultured Bacteroidales bacterium | reverse complement strand
CCAGGGTTGTTTGATTAATATTAACTTGTCCCAATTTTTAACGGGACACTAATGAAACAGGATATAACACTTATTGAATGGCTATGAAGAAAACACTATTGGCAACCCTATTGCTCGCTGCCGCAGCATCAGCAACCCTGGCACAGGATATGCCCACTGCGGAGGACAACCATTTTGTATATTACCAATATGAATACGGAGCGACGAAGGACACATCGGCGGTGACCGTTGTGCGTGAGGGAAGCTCGATACAGATAACGTACCCCTCGCCCAAGGGCAACCTCATACAGGGGTATGGGCAATCGACCACGACGGTTGACTACGATGGCGACAGCATCACCCAATCGGTGACGTACGCCGACGGCACCCAATATTACTCCCGCAGCCGGTTCAGCCGCCATGACATATCGTGGGTATTGGCCAACAAGCAGCACTGTTGCGCCATAAACAGCAACAGCTTGTGCTTTGAGATGGAAGAGATTGAGGGGCTAAATGTGACACCCCTACCCCAATACGGAAACACGAAGGGTGTGATGATGCGCTTTACCCGCAACGGACAGCTACGCATGGAACTGAAGGAATGGAAACAGGACAAGAAGGTGGCCATTGAGTCACTGAAGGAGGATGCCATAAGAGTGACGCCGAGAGAGCTGGACCAAATAATGAAAAACCGCATGATTATAACCACACGGGTATTTGACGACGCACAGATTTGCTGGGGAAAGGAGAACAGCCGTGTTGAAGGGGAAATACCCTACGACAGTGTGCTGCATTATGCAGGCGGAACCCTGATACTGAAACGCATCAAAATGCCGAAACTACCGCAGCATTACCAGACTTTCATCGAATTGCACCAACGGTCGAACGGTGATGCATACGACCGTACCGGCAGTGTTTTCGTGATACCGGAGGGCTACAATGGCATCACTTTCTTTGAGGGCATGAACAGCCATCCGGATTCGCTTCCGACGATTATGGGCAAGGACGGCGAAAAATACCAAGGAATTGTTGCCAAAGAATGGTACAACAAACGGAAGAAACACGAATACCGTCCGGTGGTAGAGCTTATGCGTTTCTTCACTCCGTTCGGGGTAGGCCATTTCAACGAAAGGATAGCACTGGAAGGACTTACATGGGAAAACGAGGCATACTACAAACAGGAGATAACCGATTTGGCCCACCTTCTGCAACAGGAAGAGGGTGCGCTGATTGGCGTATGGATCGGCAACTATGACGGCGGTGGACACAAAGTGACCCTCGACATCAAGCATTATCCCGGCTCGATTGTGGCTGACGAACCCAAGAAAAAGAAAGCGCCGGAGTATATTCCGCTATTCAACACCTGCAATGTGCTTGAGATGGCGGGGCAGAATTACGGCAAGATATTCGGCACCGACAGCCTGAGTGTGAGCTTCACCATTCCCGAAGGGGCGTCGAATGTAGAATTGCGCTACATCAGCACTGGTCATGGCGGTTGGAAAGGCGGAGACGAATTCAATCCGAAAACCAACCATATACTCATAGACAACAAGACTGGATACACGCACACCCCATGGCGCCAGGACTGCGGATGCTACCGCGAGTTGAACCCTGTGAGCGGCAACTTCTGGAACGGGCTTTCGTCGAGCGATTACTCGCGTTCGGGCTGGTGTCCCGGCACTGCCACCCAGCCAACATATTTCAGTCTGAACCACCTTGCCCCAGGCGAACACACGATAACGATTGCCATACCGCAAGGCGAACCGCAGTCGGGAAGTTTCAGCCACTGGGCTGTATCAGGCGTGATTGTTGTGGAATAT
>CALEPD010000154.1 GCA_937910265.1 uncultured Bacteroidales bacterium | reverse complement strand
CGCTGCGCTTATGTGGTGTTACTTGCACTGCGTGCGTGCCATCTCTCCGAGATGGGATGTCGTGTCCCCAACAACAATTAATGGTAATTTCTGTGGTTTCCTGCCGCGACCCCCATACCACCACCCATAAGCATTACTGGATAATTAATGGTAATTCGTGTTAATCAAGTTGTGTGTCGTGACCCTTGCGTGCTGGTCGCATCTCTCCGAGATGCAGGTGGTGGAGGAGGGTGTCGTCCACAGTCACCACATTGCGCTGCGCTTATGTGGTGTTACTTGCACTGCGTGCGTGCCATCTCTCCGAGATGGGATGTCGTGTCCCCAACAACAATTAATGGTAATTTCTGTGGTTTCCTGCCGCGACCCCCATACCACCACCCATAAGCATTACTGGATAATTAATGGTAATTCGTGTTAATCAAGTTGTGTGCCGTGACCCTTGCGTGCGTGCCATCTCTCCGAGATGGGATGTCGTGTCCCCAACAACAATTAATGGTAATTTCTGTGGTTTCCTGCCGCGACCCCCATACCACCACCCATAAGAATTAATGGATAATTAATGGTAATTCGTGTTAATCAAGTTGTGTGCCGCGCCACCCATAAGCATTACTGGATAATTAATGGTAATTCGTGTTGATTATGTCACCGTGCTCCTTCGGTGCGGGGTGTTTTGTGCTGTTTTGTGGGGGTGGGTGAGGAGGGTTTTCGGGGTAGTGTGGGTAGTCGTTTCTGTGGGTTGGTGAGAGTGCACAACGGTGTGCAAACGAGCACAACGGTGAGCAAACATTTAAGTTTTTTTAATATTTTAATGTTAGGTAGTGTTAAATGTTATGTTTAACTTTGTCATTCCAAGCATATTGTACAATTCTGTGTATCGTTTTGATATCCAGGAACTTTGTGCGCTATATTTGGGTATTGTGGTGTACAATATTAACACCTGTTGATAAAATATTTGTAAAAAATTGGGAAAATTATGAATATAAAAATTATGAATTCTTTAGCATTTCCCGGTGCTTGTAAGGCAGGCACCGCGACCACCAGCCGTTGGTCGAAACCTTTCCTAAAACACCTTTCGCTATGGCTCTTGATGCTGCTCGCCCTCTCCGGCTCGGCATGGGCTCAGCAGGCTCCGCCGCAGTATGTGTTTGCTTATACAAGCGGAGGAACCACTTATTATATGATGAATGGCTCCAATAGTACAGTTGGGAGTAGGACCGACTTCGACTTTGCCACCTGTGTCTGGACCTTTGATTCAGGAACATTAAAGAATGGTAGCGATTATTTAAACTCTACAAATAATGGTGCCCTAACTACTACTACTAGTCAAAGTTCTGCTACCAAATGGACTCGGACTAATAATCAATTTTATTATAAAAGCGGCTCTAATTATTATTATATTTGTTATTATAGTTCAACATGGCAGAGCCGTAGAAATAATAATAATGATGGTCGTGACGCTTATGAATATCTTGGATCTCAACGAGCACAATCTGGGGACTTCCCTAATACAATCAGTCTTACACCATCATTAGGAACAATTCATTTGGGAGATCCTCAACTGACTATTTCGGCTTCAGACCCAGGCTCCGTTAGCTATACGCCGGCGTACTATTTATTAGAGCTATCTAATAATGATTTTCATATATTGGAGAGTGTGCCTGGCTCCATTGAATCTGGCACACCTTCTCCAGGAGACCTTACCCCCACCTACTCATGGAGAGTAGAAGTTGTAAATCGTATTGCTGATTTATCTGGTACTGGTAATACCAATACCAATACCCTCACTTGCACTGCCAATCCGACTACTGACCAAACTGCCACGGTTACCTGCACAGCAAGCTACATCTATAACGGTAGAGTTGTTGCCTCTACCCCTGGCTCAGCACAAGTGAGAATTCTCTCTTTGGACACCGTAGAAGTTGACGAATATGTTAATCCCGACTCCCCGATAAGTGTAGCCATCAACCCGGCAACACTTTACCTCAACGAATCTGCACGTCTGGATGCCACTGTTGAACAGTCGCTGTCATACACTCCTGCCTATATCCATTATTACACAAGAACAGACCCCGACCTGAACTATTACCAAGTCGGGAATGATGCCTTGGTGTCAGGCACGGCTCCTACTCCTGTTCCGCTGAGCAGTCCCTCTGTAACTTGGACCCTCAACGACAACACCTATGCTCAGTTGGATGCTACAACAGGTACCTCACCCAAATTGAACTTTACCCAGCTTCCCAATAGCGACCAGACGGTCATTGCCACTGCCACCGCCATCTATACAGGCAGCGACTACAACCCTACATTCACCGCCACTGCCACTGCCACCCTCAGAAGTGTGTATATTGAGCAGTCCGATATTGTGGCTCCGGCAATTGCTTTGACTCCCGAAAATATCGAGCTCACTTACGGCGCAGGTGCGGCGACGGTAAGGGTCGCCGCCCAGCCACATACCCAACATGTGAACTATGTGCGTTGCGAATGGTCGGACGGTTCGGTCTCCTATATTTACCGTGAGAGCGCCGACGCCACCCCCACCCAGCATTACAACATGAATGCCGCTCCCACTGATTATGTTCCCTTTGACTTGACCCTCACCCCGAACACTGCCGAACTCACTCTCGATGCAAACCTCCGCAGCATGTTGCGTTTCTCGACCGCGACAACCGGCAGCGGCGTCATCATGAACAACAACTACAATCAATCAAACGGCACCTTCACCAACGAGCTTGTAGCCTATGCTGCGCCTGTAAACGATTTCGGTGCTACCGGACAGATTACCGCCAAGGTAACCTATTCGTCCAATATTGGAGTTTCGGTCAGCGCCACCGACAATGCTTCGGTATCTGTTGTGTCGTCGCTTCATGTGTTCCATGTCCGCGACGGCAATGGCAACGACCGTTATCTCACTTTCGGCCCCGACGGCCATACCACCACCACCACTACCTTCGGCTACAACTGTCTTTGGAACAACGGTGAAAACAATTCGATCTATGTCGAAGACGGCGGCAACCGCTATTATCTCGCCGTGTCCGACAATGGCGGCGGCGGCTTGCGTGTTGTTACAAATGTTGCCGAGGCACAAGGCTGGTCGTTAAGTGGCAGCCAATTGAGCACCATAACAGGCCCCACCCGTTATGTTGTGTACAGTGCACCCAATGGCCGCTATGAGTTGTCCTCAACCGCAACCAATATCTTTTATCCGGTTTCAACCGAGTCTGTTCCCGAGATAGTGAATGGCGAAGTGATGGGTTTGGTTATCGACTCCATCGCCTCCATCCAGCCCGACGGCTGCAACCTCCATCCCTACCGCAATTGGGTGGCCCTCGACGGAGGTGAGAGCCATGCCTTCCAGGCTTCCGCCACCGCTACCCGCCGTGTTACCATCATCCCGGCATGCGAGCGTTATTTCATCACCTACAACAACGAAGAGATGTCG
Source organism: uncultured Bacteroidales bacterium (assembly GCA_937910265.1). Lineage (GTDB taxonomy): Bacteria > Bacteroidota > Bacteroidia > Bacteroidales > P3 > Colimorpha. The sequence continues at coordinate 2,594 of CALEPD010000154.1, read as the reverse complement.
TTCTACTATAAGAACGGTGTTTCCTACAGCAGTCAAAACGCTATTCCCAGTGTTGCCTCCACCGACCGTGTGAATTTGGGTCAGGATGGCGGCATTCCGTTCGAATGGATAATTGAAGGCGAAGACGCCGACAATTTCGTTCTCTCCGCCACCAACACCCAGCAGGTAACCGTAAGCCGCAGCGGCGCTGTGACCGTTCCCGCCACCGCCACCCTCAAACTCAAAATGCAGTGGACCTATGGCGGCAATACCCAGCAGGCCTTCTCGCCGGCACTCACCCTCATTGCCGAAAGCGAAGCTCCCGCACTCACCACCAACGAAGGTGAGGCATTCGTTGACGGAGGCTACTACCGCATCAGCAACCTCGCCGACGACGGCCAGTTCCTTTCGGTCGATGCCGACAACCGCGTGGTGCTTACCGACGGTTCTGACGACACCAGTCTCTGGCAGCTCTCGCTTGCCGCTAACGGCTATACCCTCACCAACTACGCCACCGGCGCCCAGTTGGTATGGAATGTAAATAATGTATCACTTGCCGCCAACGGCACCCTTTCGCTCGTACAGAATGCCGATGCCAACAACAAGTTCGACATCGCCACCTACATCTACGACGACAACAGCTATTTCACGCTTGCCCCCGCCGGCAACGGCTTCCCCTATTATGCAGTGGCCAACACCGGCAACAATGTCATTGCCCTGGTGGCTTCCAAAGAGTCAACTTCACGCCGCACCAACAACAGCGGCTACCACGACTATCTGCAGGCAGGTGTCGACATGTTCGCCAATGCCCGCTGGCAGCTTCAGATGCCCGTGCTTCCCGCTCCGGTAGTCAGCATGGATGCCAAAGGTTATACCACCTTCTCCTCCTCTGTTGCCGGAACCACCATCCGCTACAGAGTCAACGGCGGTAGCGAACAGACCGCTACCAGCAGCGCCATCCGGCTTGCCGAAAACGACCGCGTGCAGGTATACTGCACCGCCAGCGGCTGGCATCAGTCCTCCACCACCGAGTTCACCGCTGTCAAGGTTCCCACACCGGTCATCACCGACCTGGGTGCAAACAACTTCTCGGTAGCAGTGGCTGAATTCAACGGCACCCCCTCGGTATTCTACACCGCCAGCGAGGATCTCACCAGTGCTGACCTGGTAACCGACACCCTCACCGCCCTCCGCTACACCGCACCGGTCAACCTCAACAGTGCCTATCCGCTGGCAGTACGTGCCTATGCACCCAACTGCCTCATGTCCGATGTGGCAACCCATACCTTCACATCCGAGGACGGCTACGCGCTCTACCTGTTCACCAACGGCACCAACTACCTCACCAACGACGCCCCGGGCTCCTTCTCGCTCAACGCCCTCTGGTACGGTGCCACCGACAGCAGCGCCAACAGCTACACCAACCAGGCCACCCATGGCACCCAAAACCTCACCATCCCTGAAGGTTATACCCGTTATGCTGTAACCGTGGCACAGCAACCCGCCGCCACCAGCACTCAATACAGCAATGCCTCGTTGCAGATGATGCTCCGTTCACCCATGCAGCAGGGTCTCACCCACAATATGCAGGGCGCCTATGCATACCTCAACAGCGACGACGCGCTCACCTTTGTGGCCCGCCTCACCGTCGATGCAACCACCACCGACACCCCCGCACAAACAACCTATACTTATACTTATAATAACGATGTGGTATGGTATGCCCTCAACGGCCAATATGCCAACGCTGCCATCACCACCACCACCGAACAGACCCTTGTCAATCCTGCCGGCATGACCGCCACCTGGAGCCACGGCACCGCCAGCGACTCCACCTGCACCGTCAGCGGCAGCCAGCTTGCCGACGGCCGCAACGATTTCACCGTTTCGGTCTCCTTGACAGGTATCGACAACCAAACCGCTCAGGGCACACTCGTCGCCCTTGGCAGCTCAAATGCATCGGTACCCCCCTATGCAAGCATTAAGGTTAAGGGTGCTGCATCATACCTCGGCCTCTCCGACCAGGTTGTCGACCTCGGAGCCGCCGGTCAGAATTATTTCAACGGTCTGCCCGCCCTCACCACCCAAGCCGCCTACGGCGACAATGCCATCTGGCAACTCATTCCACAGGGTGAAGGCGCCTACAGCCTCGTGCATGTGGCCACAGGCCTTCCCGCCGTATGGCGTCATTCCGCCACCAACGGCAGCCAGGCAATGTATCTCTACAACCAGCCTGTAACCGCTTCGGCAGCCATGGCAGCCATCTCCGCCGCCGATGCCGACGCATTTAAATTCTACCTCACCGCCACAGCCAATGGCGAATACACCATTGCCCCCTACGATGCAAACGGCGAATACCTCGCCCTCAACAGTCAGCTGGGCAACACCATCAACTACTGGTCTGCTTCCGACAACTTCGACAACAACACCTTCGTCATCTCGCAGGCCACCCTCACTCCTCCCACCTTCGCCATGACTCCCGACGGCACCGTCACCCTCACCTCTCAAATGGCTGAGCAGGGTGCTTTCGCAGGCGCAACCATTCGCTATACCACCTCTTCCAACCAACTTACCGCCACCTCTGGCCAGCCGTACACACAACCCTTCACCCTCCA
>CALEPD010000153.1 GCA_937910265.1 uncultured Bacteroidales bacterium | reverse complement strand
TGCTCGGTCAGCGCAACACCTATGTGCTTCCCGCATTTCGTTACGACGGCGGCACTGGCCATATCGATCTTTATGTTGACATGTGTGACGAAAACAGTTTTGTATTCTCAAAATTCCCCGATGCATACAACACATGGATCGACTACCGTACCGCCACCTACAACATCGACTCATTGTGCTCCTACACATCATTCTTTGGACGCAATTACGGACACACCTACATACCGTTCCCCAGCAGGGACAACGGCAGCAACTTCACAAGCCAGGCAGAATACAACAACAGCTACACCCGCACTTACTCAAACCACACATTTGTAAACAATGTCATTCTCCAACCCTGCTTCTCGCAAGTGAACAACGGTGTACCTTCAGCCGAATGGGACCGCGCCAATATCGAGGAATTGAAAAAAGCATATCCCGGATACACCATCTACCCCATCAATGTGCGCGACTTTGACGGCAGCGGCGGTGCCATCCACTGTATCACCAAACAGATACCCGCCGAGAACCCGGTACGCATACTTCACAAAACCATCACAGGAGCGGCAAACGACATGATAGGCCACGACATTCCCGTTTCGGCCATCATCACCAATAAAAGCGGCATTGCCAATGCCCAATGCCACTTCCGCATTAACGAAGGCAACTGGGACAGCATTACCCTTACCGCAAATGGCAACCGTTTCAGCGGATTGCTGCCCACGGCAGGTCTCTCGCCCTATGATGCCGACTCAAACTACGCTACCGTAACTGTTGAGTATTACATCAGCGCAACCAGCAACAACGGCAAGACTATGACCAAGCCCATCACCGCTGCACAAGGTGGATATTTCAACTTCTACCTCGATTCAACCGAGATGGCAATGGACAGCACCCGATACGATTTTGAGACAGCACCCGTTGCTGAAGAAGACATCACTTTCGTATTCTCCAACGCACTGACCCAACTCGACACATCGACCGGCACCACACCTCCGGTGATTTCGATTGACGAAGCCATGGCAACCGAGAACGCTTTCGGCCAATTCTACCCCAATCCCAGCAACAGTCAAGCCCACATCGACATCAACCTCGGCAATGCCGGCAAGTTCGATGTAAGCATTGTTGATGCTGCCGGACGGATTCACCACAAGAGCCGTCTCGAAGCCAGCGGCAACATACAATACACCATCAACGTTTCGTCGTTGAGCGCAGGTGTGTACACCATTGTATTCAGCAACCACGACGGAGCCGTTGCCCGCCGCTTAATTGTAAAATAACAATGAAAGCCATATCAGGAATCATCACCACCTTGAACGAGGAAAAAAACATCCTTGCCGCCATACAATCGCTACAGCAAGTATGCGACGAGGTGGTGGTGGTTGATTCAAACAGCACAGACCGCACGGTAGACATTGCCCGTGCGGCCGGCGCTGTTGTTTACAAACAACACTATCTTGGCGACGGAATACAAAAAAACGTAGCCTTGAAATATGTCAAAAACCTATGGGTACTGAGCATCGATGCCGACGAGCGGCTCACACCTGAACTTGTTGCCAAAATCGAAGCAACCGATTTCGACAAAACCCCTTATGACGGGTTTGCGCTGCGGCGCCGCAACATGGTGGGAAGCCGTTGGTTTAAAAGCTGCGGCTGGTATCCCGACTATCTGGTACGCCTGTACCGCCACGACAAGCTGCGATTTCCTGAAGTGAAACAGCATGCAACCATCTCGACACACAACACACAACGCTGGAAAGCCGACCTGCTGCATTACCGTTACAAAAACATCGGCGAGCTCTTTGCCAAACCAGGAAGAGATTACAGCACACGAGGAGCGAAGATACTATACAACAAGGGCAAGAAAGCCTATTGGTGGTCGCCCCTGTGGCATGGCGGCGCAGCCTTTTTTGTCAACTATTTTATCCGCGGCGGCATTTGGGGAGGCATCGACGGACTAACCCTTACAAAATCGATTGCCACCAACAGCTACCTCAAATACGCCAAACTCCTGGAATACCAACGTGACCCGTTGGTAAGGGAAAACACCAATTTCGACGAAGTGTGGTAATACACACAACACCTTAAAACCAAACACATGCCAGAAATAAACGAACTCAACCGAAATATCTTCTCACACCTCAACCACGAGGAAAAGGAAAAGCTTTATGCAGCCGCAACCGAACTGTTCAGTGAAAACAAACGCAACCTGTTCGACCGATTGGTACAAAACCGCACCC
>CALEPD010000152.1 GCA_937910265.1 uncultured Bacteroidales bacterium | reverse complement strand
AAAATAATACTTTTTGTCCACTTTTATCCTGTCCGATTTTTGGGGAGGGCCACAACAACAGCAACCACCTCGAAAAGATACGAACTCTACGAAGCCGGAAGCGTATTCTACTTCGAGGATGAAAAAGCAAAAGAAGAATTCTGTAAGATATTGGAAAACAGAGAAGATTTCAACCTGATAGGCTACAATAAATACTACGTTAAATAAAAGATAAAACAAACAAAGATATGAAAAAACATACATCAGTGTGGTTGATAATACCACAGACCAATCTTCATGTAGGCAACGAAAGCACAGTATGCTTCAGTGTAATAGACAAAGCAATACAACGCGATGTAACGACAGGAATACCCTGCATCAACTCCAGCTCGCTCAAAGGAGCAATTAAGGAGTATTTCGAACACAGAAAAGCCACGAATATCAAAGAAATATTCGGGTCAACAAAAAACAACAAGGGCGACTCACAAAAAGGCAGCGCAATATTTTTCGATGCAACACTGCTTGCTATCCCCGAACAAAAGACCGGAGGCGATACACCCTATAAGCTCGCATACAGCCATGAAACGGTAAACACATTCGCTACAAAAGCCAAGCTCTTAGGAAAAGAAATCTCAGCCGATGCAATAATAAATCAGATACAAAACAACGAGCTTGTCAATAACGACATATTCAAAGAACTGTGCAGCGACGACAACCTCCCCATCATAGCACGCAACTGCCTTGAGAATGGCGAGAGCGTCAATCTATGGTACGAACAAGTACTCCCCTCACAGTCGGTTCTTGCAACCATAATGCAGACAAACGCTGAAAATGACCTTGACTGTCTCAACGGCAAAATCGTACAGATAGGCGCAAATGCCACCATTGGTTACGGATACTGCAGATTCATTAAACTATAAGGAGGGGCATCCATGAATAAAGAACTTATCAAACGATTGATGACAATAGCCGAAGAGATATTGCAAAGCAACGATTGCCACTTATACAAATGTGACGGCACTATCCACGAAAGCTACAATGGGCAAGCCTCTGCACTTGGCGTATCTACACTGATGGTTGGCCTGAAAGCAACTTTGGCAATCTACTACTCAGATGCACCCGGACCTAATGACGAAAAAAATCGCAGAGAGAACAACAATTACTACAAAAGGGCTTTCCGCAAACTGCTGTTGGATGTAATTGTAAATATGTTGAACGCGAAAAATGACACCAATTACAGCACACACGATTTTGTACATACAGTTATGCATGCCCCCGATGAGAATCAATGGAAAACAGAATTCATAGACTGTTCGGTAGCATTGAAACAAGTAATACGCACCTATAAATTGGATTAAATATGGCAAACAACATAGGCAAGCTCTATTATAAGGACTATTATAATGGAATAAATTTCACTGAGGTTATTGCGGGAAGAGAAACCCCGATAGGAGGCATAAACGATAGAATAAAAGAATCTCCGTTACTGCAAATTCCGGCACCCATTGATGACGAGAAATACAAGCTATTTCAGGCAACCACCCTCTACCCCGGTCTTGTAACAGGTGTAGGCATTGAGCATGGCTCAAAAAAAATAACAGGCGGCTACGAACTGGGAATGCACTTCGACTACACAATGGGAATGCCCATAATCTACGGTTCGTCTGTAAAAGGCGTGTTACGTTCATATTTCAAGGAATTTTACGAAGGTGATATCGATGCCGACAAACTTGTAGAGGATATTTTTTGTGGAAAAAACGACGGAATTCCCAAACCTATCTACGAAAGAGATATATTCTTCGATGCAGTAATAACAGAAAGTTGTAATGGCACATTTCTGGCCGACGACTCAATTACTCCGCACATGGGTGGACCGTTGAAAAATCCTACCCCCATTGCTATGCTGAAAATAGCCTCTGGTTGTACACTGGAGTTTCGTTTTCGTCTATGTGATTCGGTAGTGGGTGGTATGAAGTTTAGTATTGCTGATAAACTTGATCTTTTCAAGAAAATTCTCACTACCGTCGGCATAGGCGCCAAAACCAATGTGGGTTATGGGCAATTGTCGGAAGTTTCGATGAAAAAGAAAAGCAAAGATGTTTCAACTCAACAACAAGAATGTACCGGAACTGTGACTTTCGTGAAAGCTGTAGGTTTTCAGGTGGTTTTAGATGATGCAAAATATGATAATTCAAGGTATATTCTTGAGTTTGACTCGGAACAAAATGAAAAGAAAGTAAATAAGAAGAAGCCGGTAAAGGTAAAAGTGTCGGTTTTGAAAACCAACAATAAGGTTAGGGTTATATTCAAAGGTCTTATATAAAGAAATACTTCGAGTTTACCTGAAAACTATTGAACCCGATACTCTTTTGGAACCAACCTCAAATAATTATTAAACTATATGGCAGATAGAATTGTGTTGAATATTCCGCACTCGTCTTTCCGGTTTCCTTTCGGTTGCGATGCTTGGGATGATGGTATTCATATTGATATGGAACGATTGACTGATAAATTTACAGATAAACTTTTCATACCGGATACATCTCACCCCGAAATTATTCCCGTAATCTTTCCTTATTCGCGTTTTTTTTTGTGATGCGGAACGTCTGGTGGATGATCCTATGGAAAAAATCGGTCAAGGAATAATATATAGGCAATTTAATGGCAAGAGCCGAATGGTATCTGTTGCAGATGAAGAACGTATTATGGAGTTTTACTGGAATCATCAAAGATGCTTGCGCGAAGCCATTCGCGACGAGAATTCCTTTGTGGTGGATTGTCACTCATTTCCTTCCGATATATCGGATGTCGATATCTGTATCGGTCTTAATGATGATTGGAGCCGGCCTGATGATAAATTGGTCGATGGCATTATTGCCGTTTTTAATCGTTTGGGCTATACTACAGCAATTAATACTCCTTTTTCGAATTCAATTACTCCCGAATCCACATTTCGTTATAAGTCGTTGATGATTGAGGTTAATAAAAAAAGGTATTTGTTTGCTGACGGATCTCTTCACGAATCGAATGCATCCTGTATTAAGTGTGCTATTGCTGAAGTATATAAAACTATATTTTCTTATACTTAATCTGTGATATACTCCGTACTGAAAGCATAACTATTCTTATATGTCCAAAACCATTGTCAATATCATCACCGAAGACAATCCCGTGTCGGCATATCTCTTCATCAGGGAGATGTACCGGCAGGGCGACAGGTTGATGTATATCTCAGCCAAGGATACCGAGGAGGACCTTGATGCATTGTCCGAACTCTTTTCCATACCCCAGTCCCATATCGAGGAGGTGGTTTTGAAACATGACATGGACGAATTGTCGTACGAGAAGATTTGCCGCACCGTGCGTATCCGTCTTTCGGCGGGTACGCACTATTGCGTCAATCTTGCCGGTGGCACCCGTTACATGTCATTGGCGGTGCAGCAGGTGTTCGAATCCTTCAGTTCCGAGTTCTTTTATCTCGATGTCGAATCGAACATGATTGTTAAATCCAAATTCGACGACAGCATCTACGACAACGACGATGTCTATTTCCCCATCCGCTATCGCATGTCCATTGGCGAGTATTTCCGCATACATCTTTTGGAGAACGATATGCACAATAGGGTAGGGGTTCCTTTACGTACCGAAGTCGAGGTTGAACGCATGTTTCAACTATTTTCGCAGCATCGGTTGCGGGGATCCGACTATCAGGCAATGGAGTTGCTTCGCCTGCATTACCGCAACCGTAAACGGTTGGACATAAATGTTGTGCAGACAACAGCGTCGCAACAGCATCCACCCATACCCCAGTTGTCCGATTTTCTCAGCTACATTGGTTTCGTACCTTCCTCGCCGGGGGTGCTCTTACGCCCCGAAATCGAGTATCTCACTGGCGGATGGTTCGAAGAGTGGGTCTATTACCACATCTGCAATCAACTGCACCCGCAGCAGGCTACTTTGGGTGTAAGAATATGGAGGGCCGGGGTGCGGCGTCGCAATGAATTGGATGTGGTGTTTATCCACAACAACAAACTTTTTGTGGTCGAATGCAAGACGGGTGTCGAGACCGAGCGCCTTTTCAACGAGATAGTATACAAGGCTTGTGCCTTACGCGAGGCCTTGCTCGGTTTGTCGTGCCACAGTTATATCTTTTCGTTGAAGGATGATGATTCTGGCGATTTGAAACGTATTGCTTCCAATATGGAGATTTCCTTTTTCGATAAGTCGGTTTTGACATCTGATTCAATCCTGCAAAAGTCTATTCATTCCATGCAATTGTTGGCTGTATAGTCATGTGTATGATGTCGATGTGCACTGTTTTCGGTAGCGGCGCTCTCTGTTGCTCATAGGTGTGAAAAGGTTGTTTTATATGTCGAAAACATTTGCGAACTTTTTTATTTTTTCTATTGTGTTGAAAATAAGCAATATGATGCAAAATGAGGCAAAAACTCCATTTCCAAAAAGTTCGCAAATGTACTTTTGTGGCATTTTGGACAAATCTGTTGCGAACTTTTTTATTTTTGTCTAAAAACTGTTGTTGAGAATCAGTGGGTTGCAATTGTTAAAAATAGCAAATCTTCGCGAAAGTGCGAAAACGAGCAAAAGTGCAAAACATTTGCGAAGATTTTATTGTATTGATGTACAGTGTAATGCAACGAAAAATGGGTATTTTACGGCATTTTTTGCTTGTGTAAAATCGAAAAAAAATGTACTTTTGCGAAAATTTTAGGGGCGGTGAGCCTTCGGGCTGAAACAGAGCTCTTTGACATGCTGACACATTCAGGGGTGATATGATTGAATAATACAAACCATTGGTTTTGAGGTTGAACCGCCCCTTTCCATTAAAACAAGGATTAAGACCAATGGCACGCGGTATCTGCTTTTGCCAATATTGAACCGCCCCTTTCCATTAAAACAAGGATTAAGACCAATGGCACGCGGTATCT
>CALEPD010000151.1 GCA_937910265.1 uncultured Bacteroidales bacterium | reverse complement strand
TTAAGCTTGGGATCCTCATAGATACTTTTCATGAAGTGGCCGAAAATAGGCAATGCCTGTGCAGCACCTTGTCCGAATGTCATGTTGCGGAAGTGAATGCTTCGCACCTCACCGCCAGTCCATATAGCGGTAGCCAATTTAGGAGTGATGCCAATGAACCAGCAGTCGGAGTTGTTCTGGGTAGTACCAGTCTTTCCAGCAATGCCATGGGAATAGTCGTTAAGGTGATATTTATAATTGAGACGTACGCCAGTACCACTCTGAACAACACCTTTCATCATTTCGATCATCATATAAGCAGTGACCTCATCGATAGCCTCATGTCGTTCGGGGGTGAATCTTTCAAGCACTTTGCCTTCGTTGTTTTCGATACGAGTGATGATGATGGGTTCGACATATTCGCCTTTATTGGCATATGTTGCCATAGCGCCTGCCATTTCGTAAACAGTCAGCTCAGGAGTACCCACACATATAGAGACAACCGGGTCGATTTCACTCTTGATACCCATGCTGCGTGCGATTTCAATAACCTGGCCGGGAGTTCCTTCAGTGGGGCCGAGTGTCATCAGATAGGCAGACACCCAGTTGACCGAATGAGCCAATGCCCACTTCAAAGTCACCATTTCGTTTTCGCGGTCATCGGTTGAGTTTTTTGGACACCAGAGAGAGCCATCCCATAATTCGATGCATATCTGATTGTTTGGCACTTCTGTACATGGATAAACGTCATAGTTTTTCAACGCCATAGTATAAACAAACGGCTTGAAGGTAGAGCCTACCTGACGGTTGGTTCTGACATTGTCGTATTTGAAATAGCGGTAATTGATACCTCCCACATATGCCTTGACATAGCCGGTGCCCGGCTCGACCGACATCATGCCCACATTGAGGAACCGCTTGTAGTAGAGCAGCGAATCCCAGGGAGTCATGGTGGTGTCGATATAACCTTTGTCGTTCCATGCAAAGACTCGCATCTCAACTTCCTTATCAAAATTAGCGCGGATATCCTTATCCTTCATTCCCAACGCCTTGCATTCCCTATAACGGTCGCTGCTTTTCATAGCTTGGGTCATGAGCTGATTTTTCTGTTCTTTGGTAATACCAGTGAAGGGATCGTTGTTGCGGCGTTTCAGTTCACGGTAAAACGCAGGTTGAATTTCTTCGCTCATGTGCTTTTCAACTGCTTCTTCCGCATATCGTTGCATGCGAGAGTCGATAGTTGTATAGATGCGTAAACCATCCTTGTGAACATCGTAATTGGTGCCATCGGATTTTTTATGATATTTACACCAGTCTTTCATATACGACCGGATGTCTTCGCGGAGATAGGTGGCTAAACCGTCGTTGTGGCTTTGTACCGTATAGTTGCTCATATCAATTGGAAGCACGCGCAACGAATCGTATTCAGCATCGGTGAGATATTCGTATTTGTGCATCTGCATCAAAACGGTATTGCGGCGTTTCAATGCGTTTTCAGGATTACGTATCGGGCTGTAGGCCGTCGGAGCTTTCAAAAGACCCACCAGCATGGCAGCCTCATTGACCTCGAGATCACAGGGTTCCTTGCCAAAGAATGTCTTGGAGGCAGTTTTGAGGCCAAATGCATTGCTTCCAAAATCCACAGTGTTGAAATACATAGTAATGATTTCGTTCTTGGAATAGTTATGCTCGAGTTTGACAGCCACAATCCACTCTTTGAATTTAGCATATACCGTAGCCAGTTTGCCTTTACGTTCACGGGGAAAAAGGTTTTTGGCCAACTGCTGTGTTATGGTACTGCCGCCGCCGCTACTGCTATGGCGTCCGATAACCGTTTTGAACAGTACACGCGCGAGGCTTCGTGCATCGATACCGGAATGGTTGTAAAAACGGACATCCTCGGTAGCAATAAGAGCATTAATTGCATTTGGGGAAATATCCTCATAATCGATATTGGAACGATTCTGAATACCAATAAAGCCCAATATCTCGCCATCGGCAGAAATAACTTCAGAGGCTTGGTTGCTTCGTGGATTCTCCAGTTGTTCGAAAGATGGCATGAATCCCAGCCATCCCATAGACAGGAAGCTGAAAAACAGTACAACTGCCAACCAAAAGGCACCAAAACATATCCACAACGTTTTGTAGGAACGTTTGGTGTTCTTTTTCTTGTTTGATTTATGTGATACGTTTGCCATAATAACTGCTAATTTGCATATTCTATTCTAAATCCCACATTTTTAATACCTACGGCGGCAGTGTCTCTCATGCCATGCGAAACGGCGAAACGATAGGTTCCGGTCATGGGGAAGATTACCGCTTTGCGGAAGAAAAACCTGTTGTCGACCAGATTGCCCGAGCGACGACCCAGCCACCGACCGTCATAGTCGGTAAGCGGGCACTCAAGTGTGTCGGCAGCAATGCCACCATCTGGGAATGTTGTATTTATGAAAAAGAAAGTATTTGAGTAGGGGTAATCGGTGGTGTTGCGCAGGTCGATATAACAATTGTAGAGACGCATAGTGTCTACAACATCGACTTCGAAATAAACGGTGTCGGACATATGCCAACCTTTATCCTCCACGCCGTGGCTTTCGGCATAAAAGACCTTGTTGTCGCATGCCGTGAGCAACGACACCACGGTGAAGAGAAGGAACAGTTTCAGTGATATTGATTTCATTGCTGCGGTTTATTATTGCGTGAAGGTTTGTGATTGTCGCGTTTGCCACGTGGGTGAC
>CALEPD010000150.1 GCA_937910265.1 uncultured Bacteroidales bacterium | reverse complement strand
GTTTAGGGGTCTATATTATTGAACTTGCAACAGCGAAGAGCAAAACAACAGAACGTCTGACAATAGTGCGTTGATATGTTAGAATCCGATTCCATCCTCATTTCCAATACCGTGGCAGCATCGACTCAGCCGTCAAACCCGTGCGGATACGACACAACCTTCACCGAGGCCACGTGTACGGTAACGCACAAAAGCCTGTTTGAGGGGCATATGCTGCAGGTAGAGCACAGCGAGGCATTGGTCAGACAGACGATTGACAATTACGATTGGGTATTCGGTGTTATCATTGCATTGGTTATCATCTGCTTTTTGTATATACGCAATTACCGGTTGCCGTTGACCGAACTTATCAAGGCGGCTTTCGACAGCAGGGTGAGAGAACGTATAGCACGAGAAAACAACCTGGCGCACAAATCGTCACGGATACCGATAGCGGCCACCTATACCGGAGTCGTAGCGTTGACATGTTTCTATGCCATTACACAATATGTTCATTACAAAGTCATGCTTGATGCGGCATTGTTCGGAATCATATTGCTGGTAATCGTAGTGGTACACGGTGTACAGAATCTTCTGATACGTTTGTTCGGTTCGTCGTTTCAATGTCAGGAGGACTCGGAGGAGTATATCATGAACAATTATATATTCCGCATACTGACAAGTGTGGTGATCATTCCGCTGCTGCTTTTTCTATTCTTTGTGGAGTCAAAACCAGAAATATTCCTTTTCATAATAGTTGGCGTGTATGCCGTATTGTTCCTGATACGCATTGTTAGAGGCGCGCAAATAATTTTAACAATTTCAAATAGCTCTAAATTCTATTTATTTTACTATCTTTGCACTCTTGAAATAGCGCCGATTTTGGTGTTGTTTAAAGAAATTACGAGTTATATATTAGAATGTTAGGAAAAAAGAAATTGTAATTATGAAAGTAAAGAAAATATTGATTTCACAGCCAGCGCCTGCAGAAATAGAGAAATCCCCATATAAAACTCTGATAAAAAAATACAGTTTAGACCTAACATTTTACAAATTCTTCGATGTTGTAGGCATCAGTGCATCGGAATTCAGAAAAAACCGTATACATCTCCACGAATATACAGCAGTTATTTTCAACAGCAAGAATTCGGTGGATCATTTCTTCCGTCTGGCCAAAGAGCTCAGGGAGATTGTTCCGGAAAACATGAAATATTTCTGCTCATCGGAAGCCATTGCCCTGTATCTTCAGAATTACATACAATACCGCAAGCGTAGGATTTTCCCCGGCAAGCAGTATTTTGCCGACTTGGTGGATATCATGACCAAGCACCGCGACGAGACCTTCCTCTTCCCCTGCTCGGATGAGAAACAAACCGAATACACCAAGTTGTTAGACAAGGCAAAATTCAAATACACCCGCGCCCCGATGTACACATCGGTAGCGAAAGATTTGACCCATTTCAAGTTAGACGAGTTCGACATGGTTGTACTTTTCTCGCCCATCGGCGTACGCTCGTTGTTGAAGAGTTTCCCCGATATCAAGGACAACACCTCCATACTGATAGCCGCGTTCGGCCCATCGACCCACGCAGCGCTTAAAGAGGCAGGTATCAAATTGTCGGTGGCGGCGCCCACCCAAACCTCACCTTCGATGGCCATGGCGATCGAGAACTTCATCTTGGGCAAACAACAGGGTCCGGTTATCGTTGCCAAGCCGGCATCGTTGAAGAAGGCCACTACACGCAGCAAAGCCGCCACAACGACAACCATCTCGGGCAAGAAAGTGAAATCAGTCATTGCCAACAAAGAGGTGTACAAACAGCGTATGGAAGAGAAGAAAGCCGAAGCTGCCAAGCGTCGTGCAGAAAGAGCCGCCAAGAAGGCCGCCGAAGCCGCCGCATTGGAAAAAGCCCAGAGCGAAGGCAACGGTACCAACTAATAGCATGAACCATGTACACGTTTCGTAAAAACGAACGTTTATGCAGCAGGAAGCTTATTGACGACCTGTACCGGTCGGGCAAGCGGTTTACTGTGTTCCCCCTTACCGTACAATGGAAAGTGTGCAGTGCAGAGACCAATGGATCGCCCGCACAAGTTCTTGTCATCGCGCCGAAACGCAAACTGAAGCATGCGGTGGACCGCAACCACATGAAACGGTTGATACGCGAGAGTTACCGTCAGCGCAAACATACCCTTTACGAGACACTTGAAGCCAAAGGGAAGCGTTTGATTTTCGCCATTGCGTACAGTCATCACGAACTGTTCAGCTACGCAAGTATCGACAAGAAGATGGAGCGTATTATCGACAAACTCAATTCACAGATCGGTGAAACTGATTAATTATATCAAATCGGGCATCAGTGCAGTAATGCTGGGGATTATCTGGATATACCGGCATTGCATATCGCCGTTTACGCCGCCAGCGTGCCGCTATACCCCCACATGCTCGCAATATGCAATCGAGGCAATCAAGAAGTATGGGCCTTTCAAGGGAGGCTGGCTGGCATTGAAGCGAATATTGCGCTGCAATCCATGGGGAGGCTCAGGATATGACCCCGTGCCGTAAAGAAGCGGGGGGAACTGCCTCATTGTAAACAACGGAAAGGGAACGGTGCAAGTCACCAGTGGAAAACACTATATACTGCTTCAAATTTACACGAATTGGCCATTAATCGCTTGTCGATAACTTAATTTACAACTGGTCTGCAACTGATTAAAACGCGAATTACCATTAATTGGCCATTAATTGTTT
>CALEPD010000149.1 GCA_937910265.1 uncultured Bacteroidales bacterium | reverse complement strand
TGTTCGGTACAGATGAAAACTATGACGTGATTGTAAACCCCGACAAAGGTGACTTTGAAATCTGGCGTAACCGCGAGGTTGTGGCCGATGAGGATTTACAAGACCCTAATCAAGAAATTGCTTTGAGCGAAGCATTGCGAATCGATGCCAGCTATGAAGTGGGCGAAGAAGTGACCGACGAAGTGAACTTTGCAAGCTTCGGCCGTCGTGCTATCTTGAACCTCCGCCAAACACTTGCAAGCAAGATATTGGAATTGGAAAAAGACAGCCTCTACAACAAGTACATTGATAAGGTGGGAACCGTTGTAAGTGCCGAGGTTTATCAAATCTGGAAGAAAGAAATGTTGTTGCTCGACGACGAAGGCAACGAATTGCTTTTGCCAAAGAACGAACAAATCCCAAGCGACTTCTACCGCAAAGGCGAGTCGGCACGTGCCGTTGTTGCCCGCGTAGATAACAAGAACAACAACCCCAAGATTATTCTTAGCCGTACATCACCCGTTTTCTTGCAACGCTTGTTCGAAATGGAAGTTCCAGAAGTTTATGACGGATTGATCACCATTCGTAAGATTGTCAGAGAACCTGGACAAAGAGCAAAGATTGCCGTGGAATCTTACGACGAACGTATCGACCCTGTAGGAGCTTGCGTCGGTATGAAAGGCTCACGTATTCATGGTATAGTCAGAGAACTCCGCAACGAGAACATCGACGTTATCAATTTCACTACAAAACCTGACTTGTTCATTACAAGAGCGTTGAGTCCGGCTAAAATTTCTTCAATAGTGATAGACGATGCCAAGAAAGTTGCCGAAGTTTATATGGAAAACGATCAGGTCAGCCTTGCTATCGGTAAAGGCGGATACAACATCAAACTTGCCGGCAAACTGACTGGATACGAAATCGACGTATACCGTAATACGGAAGAAGCAGAGATGGAAGACGATGTCGATCTTAAAGAATTCGTTGACGAAATCGATGAATGGGTCATCGACAGTCTGAGAAATATGGGCTGCGACACCGCAAAAGCTGTTCTCGCCTATACACCTGACGAAATTGCTTCTCGCGCAGACCTCGAAATAGAGACAGTATATGAGGTATTAGAAATTCTCCAAGCAGAATTCGAAGACGAACAATAATAAAACATAAAGCATAAATTATTAACATTAAAAGTATTATATGTCCGAAGAAAAAAATATCAGCGTAAGATTATCGAAAGCAGCTAAAGAATTCAATGTTGGAATGTCCACAATTATTGAATTTCTCGCTAAGAAAGGCTTTAAAATAGACTCTTCTCCTAACACAAAACTTAATGGTGAGATGTATGCCCTCATCGTTAAAGAATATCATAGCGAAAAAGAAGTTAAGAAAAATGCCGAACAATTCGGAGGCTTCAGCTATAAAGGTAAAACCATCAGCGTAGAAGAGACAATAAAGAAATACAATGATGAGGAAGATGATTTTGAAATCGTAGGCAATGGAGCGGTGTGTCAGGTATTCGAGGTCCATGCGGAGGCGTTCGAGCATCTTTTCCATAGTGTCGGTATAGCCGTTGTAGAGGGTTGCGGGGGAGAAGATGCCGGGACGCATGAGATAGACATACTGGTAATCGGGGTTCTGCTCCATAATTTTCTCTGCAAAGTAGGGACGTTCGGGACGGGGGCCAACAAG
>CALEPD010000148.1 GCA_937910265.1 uncultured Bacteroidales bacterium | reverse complement strand
TTCTTCCGATTAGAACAAATAGTTCGACTGGGAATCAATTAATGGTCAGAATTCTGGAAATATTTTTATGGCATAACATATTGATAATCCCCCCCCCCGAAAAACTGGGAAGAAAAATGTAGAAAATAGAATTGAAATAGAAATTATTTAGTATATTTGCATATTGAAATCAGGTGCGAAGCGGCCAAACCAGGCTCTCCGTCACAGCCAGAAAACAAAAATAATCAATTTTTAGAGCCTACCTTATATCTTTGCAAGAACTTAACATTTAAATTATTCGTGTCATAATGAAGTATCATTGGCGCACGTAATAATGAACCCATACATAACACCAACAAGAGATAATAACACAGATTATGAGAAAAATATTTCTATTTATGTCTTTGGTGGCAATCGCACCTTTCTCTTATGCCCAGAACCCTCTGCCTATTGAAATATCTTATGATGCAGCTGGAAATAGGATAACACGTAAGGTGTTGCAGGTCTCCATGATGGCAAAGGGTGGAAGCTACTCCGATTCGACTTATTACATTGATCAGATGCAGTCAGTTCTAATGAAAGTATACCCCAATCCCACACAGGGCAAAGTATACGTAGAAATGCAGGGTGGAGACGAGATAGGCAACAGCAAGATCCGTTTGTTTGACAGCCACGGCCGACTTATACACGAGCAAGAAGGTGATGGGTATGCCGTCGAATTGGATTTATCCACATATCCAACAGGATACTACATTATTGACCTTTATGTGAATGAGGAACATACTATATGGAAAATAGTTAAAAAATAGGGAACATGATTATGAAGTATATCAAGACGACTCTATTTGTCTTGGCTGTTGTCCTCGCCGCAAATGCCTCCGCACAACCTGCTGTGATACCCGCCACGGTTGATGTGTCCGCCATCGGTGCGGCGACCTATACCATTCCTATTGAGGTTGTTCCTGGGACAAATGGGTTGCAGCCCAACTTGTCTGTCGTTTATAACAGCATGTCCGGGCTAAATGTCTTCGGACAGAAATGGGGACTGCAAGGCATATCTAGCATAACTCGCGTTCCCCAAAACAGGTATTACGATGGAAACATTATCCCTGTTGGATATGACACAACAGATCGCTTTGCCCTTGACGGGAATAGGATGCTTCTACTTTCGGGCACATCATATCAAGCCTCAAATGCGGTTTATTGTTTTGAAGTGGAAAACTTTTCGCGTGTCAATAAAATTGGCAAATCCAATACCTATTATTTTACGCAAACCCTGCAAGACGGTACAGTTATCGAATATGGCAGGGGTGTTGATGCGCAGCTGATAGTGAACAGTGGAAAGTGTTTGTCGTGGATGGTAAACAAAATAACCGATCCTGCCGGCAACTATATGAAATATTATTATCAACAAAGCGATGGGGAAATCTGGATTAACCAAATTGACTACACTTTTCTTTCTGATGGTTCACCAGCATACGCAAGTGTTTGTTTTGAATACGAAACCGTGCCTAATCCGAATGACGGATATGTCAGTGGGTATAGGGTTCGTCAAAGCAAAAGAATAAAAAGTATTGTCACAAAGTATCAAGGGGCCACTGTACGCAAATATGCATTCTCTTACAACACTGTATTACCATATGACAGACTGTCCTCGATAGAAATCCTTAATGCCAATGACGAAACTCTTTCCACAACCAGTATCAACTGGAACACTTTTTCGTCAAGCATGACTACAGATGAGACAGTGTCGTTACTCACAGGGGGGTATAGGGTAACTGCAGGGAATTTTGACAGCGATAGAATATACGACATTGCAGCCATTGATAATCAGAATAAAATACATCTTATCAAAAAATCTGAAAATGGAATGACTTTTGTTTTGGGCACAGGATACAATTTCCCTGTCAACAACTTTGATAATTTGTCCGCGTATGACATAGATGGGGATGGCATTGATGAGGTGATTTATCGCAATCTTAATGATGGCACTTATTATTCACTAAAGATTTCCAGTACTGGAATCTCTTCCCCTTCCACAATATTCTACTCTCAAGCAAATGGTTTGATTTGGGGTGATTTTGATGGTGATGGTATAGTCGAGCCTGTCGCATTTAGGTCAGGGGACAATTTTATCAATTTTAGAAACCTTGCAGGTACATCCAGCACAGCAGCCACGCTTCAGAACTCGTACGAATATTGCTATGCGGGAGATTTCAACGGAGACGGGGAATCCGACTTGATTTTTCTATTTGGCCTGGAGAGTCACATATACACTTACAATATCAAATCTTGTGCGTGGGAACTGGTGGAGACAGATGAATTTCCAAATGCATATCAATACCTTGCTGTTGGTGATTTCAATGGTGACGGAATGTCCGATTTGCTTTTTCTCCCTAACAATGAGTCACAATGGAAAATGGCAATCCGAAGAGGGAAAAACAGTTGGGCTTTACAAATTGTCCCTGAACTGGATGGCTCACATTACACAACAAACAGTGTAAGACCCAAGTACCCCCCTATCGTATGTGATATTGACGGCGATGGGAAAAGCGACATCATCCAGCCTGTGGCAAATAATACAATAAAATACATCCTATCTAAAGGATGCTACAATGATGTATTTCAATATTCAGAAACAGGCACATTCGCGCACACCAATGCACAGGTTTTTTTGCAAGGGTATTATTCAATGGGTGATTTTGATGGAAATGGAATTGTTGACATCCTATTCAGCAACCCCAATAGTGGCGGACAGGTGGGGTCAATAAAATATTTCCACAAGGATAGTTTTCCAGGATATTTTGTAAGTCAAATTACAGATGATGTCGGGAAGAAGATTAAGCTGGAATACAGCACAATATCACTTATGCCCACTCGCTATTTCGGGACGGGTATGAACTGGATGCCACTGCCATTAGTCAAAAACCTTATCGTTTCAAATGGGTTGAATGGATTCGACACCACATGTTTCTACTATGGTGATGCCCAATATGATGCAGCCAAACGCCAATTTATAGGTTTCGCGGAGTTCGGCATGAAGAACAATAGCAATGTGTCTGAGACCTTTTTCTCCCGTGTGCCCAAAGGGACAAACGCGACATTCGCCATGCTGATGCCGGATAGTGTGGTTAATTTTGTTACGCCTGATCAAGTCAGTATAGGAAACAACCGTTATTGGAGTGTCAAATCGCATCTCATCCAGCCTACAGATGATATTCTTGTCTCCAAAACCATCAATACCAATAGTAGCAAATACCGTACAACGGTTTCTGGCAATGTGTCTTTCTTGCCGTATGTATCTAATTCAACAAACTATGATTATTTGAAAAACACCAAAATCGTTATCTCGACATCACTAAATACAACCCATTGGAGACCATCCCAACAGAATAAAACATGGTGCTTCATTTCAAACCCATCAGAGCTAACGTCTCGTCTGCACACTAATTATATGTACACTTCCTATACACTAACCAATGGCGTGTCTGTTGTCATGCCAAGTCGAATAACTACGTTACAATATAATAACTCATCAAGTACACTTGCACGGCGTGATACCTTATCGTTTTCTTACTCAATTTACGGATATCCTCAGACAAAAACACAGTCTGACAACAGCGGATTATCCACGACGGAAACTTATACATATAATAACTACGGTCTCCCGACATCAATTGTAACGTCTCAACGAGGGGATAATAGCCCACGCTCCAAGACATTCACCTACGACTTTACCTACCGATTTGTCATTCGCACAACCGACCATGCAGGTAATGTTGCGCAAAAAACGTTTGACCCCGCCACTGGACTTTGTCTGTCTGAAACCGACATCAACAATCTTGTTACCCAATATCAGTATGACGATTTTGGCCGTATGACGTTGGCAACATTCCCCGATGCGACAACCAAGACAATCACATATACAAGTGCATCTGGAGGATTGAGCAATGCTTGTTGTTACACTACCGTAACCGAAAACGGAAAACCCGAAACCCGTACCTACTATGACTACCTTGGCAGAAAGACCCACACCTATGTTGCCGGTCAAGGTTATATGGATATAGTGTACAACAAACTAGGGCAGGTGATAAATCAGACCCTGGTGCCTTACACCAATACCTCAACATCGACCTCATCAAAAAAGTGGGAAACTTATAAATACGACATTTTCGGCAGACTTGTAAAAGATTCGTCAAATTACAAAAACAACACGTATTCTTACAGTGTCGGTAATTCGGGGCATCTCTATCAAGAAAGTGTTGTAGACAAGCTTGGGGCCGAGTCGACGAAGTATTACGATGCTGCCGGGCGTGTGGTTAGGATTGAGGATAATGGAGGAGTGGTGTCATACGCTTACGACAGAGCGTCGCATAGTGGTAAAATATACGACCGCACAAGCATCACCACCGCAAGCAGAATTACCACTATCCTAACCGACAGTCGTGGCAACCGCCTTTCGCTGACAGACCCCGATGCCGGGGTGACAACCAGTACATTCGATGCGTGGGGTAATTTACTGTCCCAGACTGACGGCAAAGGCGACATAACAGCGATGACCTACGACAATCAAGGCCGAGTTGTCACAAAGACATATTCTTTGAATGGTAGCACGGACGAATATAGGTACACTTACGGAACAGTAGCCCCGTCAAAAGGGAAAGTTACACGTGTTTACCACAACAACGCCCTCTATCAAATGCTGAATTATGATGCCGTAGGGCGAATATCGACCGTCACAAAGTACATCGGCGGCAGCCCTTACACTCACACCTATACATACAACAGCAATGGGCAACTCTATACCACGCAATATCCGAGTGGCTATGTGCTACGCCATGAATATGATGCCAACGGATGGCTTAAGTATTTGAAAAACCATTCCAACAATGCCGCCATATATACTGTTGATTCCCGCAACACACTCGGGCAACCGAAACGCTGTTGGTTTGGTAATAACACTGGCGTTGAATACACGTATGACGCATGGGGGCTGCCTACTCAGGTCAAATATGGGTATCGCGAAATTATATGGCCCGGGATTGACCCACTTTCTAACACTACTGAAGGCGATGAAATTCAAGGTGGAGATATAATTGTTCCCATTAATCCTGGTGATGAGCCGATTGTCCCAATTGTCGGGCCCACCTATTATGTAGGTAACCAGTATTCTACACTACAATACTCTTACAATGAGAATGGTTATATCACACGTAAAAAGGACACAAAGACCGGACAACAGGAGGACTATACCTATGACATCTTAGGCCGCCTGACCTCCGTTGGAATCAACGGGACACAATCGTACAGTTACTCATACGAAGATAATGGGAATATCAACAAGAACAGCAAGGTCGGTGGCTACGATTATGTTTACGATGCTGATAAACCTCACGCTATCATTGAAGTTATTGACGAAAACGGGGTGATTTCCTCCTCGCAGTGTGATGTTACATATAATAGCCGCAACCGCCCTGCAACTATCAGCGAAAACGGGTGGTCATTGGAACTCTCATACGGCAGTGGTCTTCAACGCGAGAAATCCATCTTGAAGAATGGCAATAGCATTGTCAATACTACATATTTTATATCAAAAGACTGCGAACTGGAGTTAAGTTCTTCAAGCTCCCGCTATATTGACTATATTTATGCTGATGGGAGAATCGTAGCGTTGCATGTATACAACATAACTGCCAATACTGACAGCATCTATTATATTCAGACCGACCTTCTCGGAAGTTGGGACCGTATCGTGGATGGCAGCAAACAGGTAGTGCAAAGTAGCCATTTTGACCCATGGGGCAACCGCATGAGTGCCTCCGACTGGACGGTTAGTCAAGACGGCAGTGACTTCGCTTTCCGCCGCGGCTTTACCGGCCATGAGCACTACGACCGCTTCGGCATCATCAATATGAACGCCCGTCTGTATGACCCCGTACTGGGTCGTTTCTTCTCGCCAGACCCACAGGTGCAGAATCCCTTCTCCACACAGGGCTTCAACCGATACTCCTACTGCGGGAACAACCCCGTTATGTATGTGGATGAAAATGGGGAATTCGCTTGGCTAATTCCTGCCATAATCGGTGCTGCCATTGGAATGTTTCAAGGTTACAATATGGCTTTAGATAACGGAGCATCTGGATGGGATATGGTTGGATACATTGCTGGTGGAGCTTTAATTGGTGGAGTTGCTTGTGTCGCAGGCGCTGGAGCCGCAGCTGTCGTTGGCGGTGCATGTGGATCATTAGGCATTGGTGGTGCCTTTGGTGGTGCCATTACAGGTGCTGCAAGTGGTGGTGCTGCTGGTGTCACGAATGGCCTTGGTATGTCTTTACTCTCGGGCAATTCATTTGAAAAATCAATGAGCCAAATGGGCTATGGATTTCTATATGGTGCAGCGGGAGGTGCTTTTTTGGGTGGTGTCGCCGGAGGTGTTTCCGCAAAAATGAATGGAAACAATTTTTGGACAGGAAAAAGTATAGCGAGTGAGATGTCCCCATGTCAAGCGGAAAACATGTCAACCCACCAGACTCCTCAACAAAAAGGACGGGCCGGAGTTCAACATGTAATACAAGAACTTAAAAGTGAAGGTCACACTATTCTACAAAAAGAAGTCACCATTGAAGTTAATGGGGTCAGAGTACGAGTTGACATTGCCACTCAAAGTCCAAATATGGAGATTACATTATTTGAGGTAAAAAATGGCCCCTATGCAAATTTAACGCCTAATCAGAAGATTGTATATCCACAAATGATGCTCGATCACGCACCGATAGTTCCTATAGGACAAAATGCAGCAAGAGTTTGGCCACAAATCGGCCAACCGACAACTAATTATGTTTTTATAATAATTAAAATATATTGATATGGATAAACCTTTTAGAAAAAAAATACAAAAGGAGCTTGACCAAGAACTGAAAATCTTAGGCTTCAAGAAAAAGGGATATTTTTATTACTGCACAAAAGATAAGGACTCTTCCCTAATAATTCATGTTGGTGGAAGGCGTAGCTATGAAAAGGGGAAAGTGATTTTATCTGTGTCTGTTGGTGTAGCCATCCATAGCGTTAATGAATTATACATTAAATTGACAGAATGTCAAGATAATCCCTATGTTTCTATTTATATTCCTATTGTCAGAAAAAATATGGGATATATTATGCCCCAAAATGATTATAGGGAATGGTATTTTGAAGAAAACTCCTATGTTGAACAAACGTTTGCAGAATTGGTTGAAGCGATAAAGACATATGCATTCCAATATTATGAAGACAGATGCGACATAAGAAAGATTGAATATTATGTAAAAGAAACAAATGAAGTTATAACAAAGATAGCACGGGATGAGTACTATCCAATAATATTATACCTATCTAACAAAAAGGATGACGCAGTTCGCTATATAAAATATGTTGTGAATAACAACCAGTATGTTGGGTTAGAAAAAGGATACTATAATAATTTTGCAGAAAAATTTCTACAAATAGATAACCTATATAAATAGATCGGGAAGAAGACGATACGAGCTGCTGCATCATTGTGGCAACTCGTTACTTTGACGAGAATATGGCTCACGGATTCAGCCAAGCATTTACGCGGTATACATGGGAAGCTTTGCAAACATGGGGTGGATATAATACCACTCAAATCAGAAATCTTGCTGGGAATGTAAGTAGAGTTGATTATTTGGGAGGCGCCACCTTCGGCGTGAGGTACATGGACCATGAGCTCATGACCATGTGGCTGAGTGTCGACCGTATACCCAGCGGACTCAATTGTATGGGCCATAAAAAACATAAATATCATCCTGCGGAGCAGGATGCGAATATTAGGGCATTCAAATATTTCAACAAGTATATTGATAATTACACGGGATGGAAATTCGGGGTTAACCCTATTGGGGGTTATGACAATAGTCTGCCATATGACGATTCGCAAAACCAGGCAGTTTTGAACAATGGCTTACTTCGCCCTGCGTGGTATAATTATATTTTCCCTGGGGAGATCCTCATTACTGGATTTATCAATTGGCTTTCATTAGAAAACTACGAGGAACATTAATAATAAAACCTATGAAAAAAATAGTTCTGATATGTTGTGGGGGTCTGTTATTTACAGCCATGACTTGCACAAAGGATAGTGACACTCAACATCACCATATCTCGTTTTACAACGCTTCTGCCTCTGACATTTATATATGCAAAGGCCATAACTATTCAGACACAACCCTTTTGTATGTCCAAGATGTAACGACACCAGGTTGGTTTTGCGAGGTGAAATCGCATTCTGTAAATAATGAAGAACTCGTCAATACGGATGCATATGAGGTTGATTTGAACACACATGACACCCTAATCGTGTTTGTGTTCAATGCTGACACTTTGGCGTTGTACGGGTGGGAATACGTCAAAGAGCATTATTTGATTGCACAACGTTATGACTTGAGCTTGATCGACTTGCAGCTTTTAAGTTGGCGCTTGCAATTTCCTCCTTCCTCCGAGATGCAGAATATAAAAATGTGGCCGCCCTATGGGACATACGATTCCTTGATATTTCAGAATGAATAGACACACGCCCTTATGGGCGCGAACGGCTGCGAATATGAAATAGAAACCATATATTCGCGTTATATGGATTATATATTTGCAGAAGGGAAAATTGTGGCACTACATGTACATAACATCACCGCCAATGCCGACAGCCTCTACTATGTGCAGACCGACCTCCTCGGAAGTTGGGATCGCATAGTGAACAGCAGCCGACAGGTGGTGCAGAACAGCCATTTCGATCCGTGGGGCAACCGCATGAGCGCTTCCGACTGGACTTTGGTGCAGGACGGCAGCAACCTCGTTTTCCGCCGCGGCTTTACCGGCCATGAGCACTACGACCGTTTCGGCATCATCAATATGAACGCCCGTCTGTATGACCCCGTACTGGGTCGTTTCT
>CALEPD010000147.1 GCA_937910265.1 uncultured Bacteroidales bacterium | reverse complement strand
GAAAAATAAATATTTGTGCAAAACACATTAAAAATGATATAAATTCGTGTATAAACTATACGAATTTATATTTTTTTGATAAAATACTATTGACTTTGTTTTGATTACATGGTATACTAACATCAATGAAGGAAATGAAACGTTTGAATAACGGCAAAGCTGCTGAAAGGCAGTGACGCAAAACTAAAGGGACTAAACTGAACGCAGTCTTAATAATGAACGTTTTTCTAAAGTTCAGCAAATGTCAGCCAGTTGCCTGCTTTCGTGTCCGTACTGTTGAAGAACGGGTGTACAACCGTTCGGTAGATACAGATACAGGTTTAAAACAGTTTCTCTTCACAGCAAAAATGTTTTAATGAGGTTATGAGCTCAGACTTTACATGAAAGTTTACGGTTTGTTTCCCCGAACGTTATGTCGTGGATGTTTCGAATCCTTTTTAAAATAATTTTCATTTTATTGAAATATTAAATTTAATGTTATATAATTAAATTGTAAAACCAACACAAAAGCTTCGTATTGAAACATTTACCATACCCAACGCACCATTACAGAACAGGAATGAGGGGAGATTCAGGTTATCCAAATTCAACTACACGAACAAAAAATACAGATAACATTACTATTTTTCAAATTCGATAAATAATTTGAATTGCCACAAAACAAATTACAATACACGGTGCAGAAGAACACTTATCGGTTGTGTCGCTGACCGCTTGGACATCGCTGACGGCGTTGGGGCGATTGATGCTGTGATGGTGAAACCTCGACGGCATCGAACAGACGGTTAACTTTCGGCCCCCAGAAATTCCGCATGCCGTTGCGGGAAAAGGCTCTTAAATGGGCACGTTTGGTGACCTCGAGGAAACGCCAATAGGCCTCGGTGTCGGCTACGGTATGATTTTGCATGTGGGGATAAATCACGTCCACTTTTGTATCCTTGCCGGCGTATCCTTGTTCGTCGAAGAGGTCGAATCCGGCTCCGCACCCGATGAGCACATTGTTTGAAATAAGGTAACGGTCGTGAAACCTGTCGCGCCGTGTAATCTGATAGACCGATAGCTCGAAGGAGATTTGCGGACGGATGGAGGCCAGCCGGTCGACCAACAATCTTTGCAACATGGCACCGTGGTTGGGTGTGTTGGTTATTGTGAAAATGGAGAGGTGAAACGGAATGGCAAGTTGCATGGGCAACACCGCGTCGAGCAGCGAAAGGAGGTTGACTTCGACAGTCTGCCTGTCGCGACAGAGATAAGGGTCAACCACCACAAGCGAATTGCAGACCTGTTTCAGTTTTTGAGCAAAGGCAAGCCAGTAATCATTATACTGCATGCCGCGCTGCACCATGACGCCGTCGCCGTCGAAGTATTTTGCCTGGTTGCGCGCCATCGACACATTGAGAGCCATAACCCCAATACGGTCAGCCAACGCGTGGCAGAACTTCTCTCCCCTATCGAGCAGGAAGACAGCCATGAGGTCGGCAATGTCAGTCACCGAGCCGGACAATACTGCATTTTTGCGCTGGTCGGTACCAAGCTCCATCTCCAACTGTCCCGACATAGCCCTTTTCCAAAGCATGAGCAACTGAGGGTCGTCGGCAGCCAGCGCGGCCAGCTGTTCGGCAGTGATGTCGAGACAGACCTCAGACTGCACCAGCAAATCGAACACTTCGATAAACGACCGCATGCTGTCGATCGAATTGCCCGAAGCCATCTGCTTCCAGAAAGAATATTCGATATATACGCGGGCTTTCCTCATCGGATTATCAGTAATGACACATTGGATTTATTGCACTTGACACACATTCCATTACTTACCAGCCATAATACGGAGCAAATCCATTGACAGGCCGTCGGCCTCATCAAAAAATCCGCTTCCGAAGGGGGTGGTGAGACGCCCATCACTGCTGATGTCGATGCGGCGGTTGAAAGCCACACCGTCGGCATCGTTTTCGATATAGTTTACCGACACATCGTCGGACTGCAGCGGCATACCTTTGTCGGCAACCAGCACCTGCAGTTTGCGAATCATATATTCGCTGTGGGTCTCGACAACAAAATGGATGTTGTAGTTGGCGTAAGCCTCGGCAAAGAGGTTGGCCAAAAGCGATTGGAATTTGGGATGAAGATGGTTTTCGGGCTCCTCGACATAGATATACGAAGGGTCGTACATCAATTGTAGGTTACCATACTCGTCGAGCGAAGCGCGGCGTGCCGCACCAAGTATCGAAACTTCAATCTGGAGCAAGAGCGAGAACAGCTGAGTGATGCCGTAGCCTTCATCGGCCAGCAGGCGCAGCTCCCCCTCCTTGTCGAGAAACACCATGATACCCAACCCTTCTTCGGTACCCTTGATTTGTATGGCGTCGCCCACTCCGAAACGGCGTATCCAACTGTCGAGAAAAGTACCCGGTTGGTAGGGCGACTGTTGCAGCAAACGCTCGGCCTCATCGACAGCAACGCCTGCAAGGTACTGTCGGTTGCCTTCGAGAAACGACCGCAAAATATGGCCCAAATCGTCGCCGTCGTCGGCAGTATAAAGGCGGCAGACACTCATGGATGCCGAATCGACATACTTCATCTGTTGCATGAAAGATGGATTTAGGGCCTCCTTCACCACATCCTCCCATTGGTGGGACAAACCCTCGATATCGTCGTCGCGGCGAATGGGAGAAAGCCCCTCTTTCTCGAACAGCACCGTTCCGTCGCACTTGGCAACGCGAATGCTGTGCAAGTAGCCGTCGTTAATCAAGTCGTTGGGTTTTGCCTTAAACCACAAAGTCACCGCAACAGCATCGCCCAAATGGTGAGAGAAAACGGTATACGAGAGTTCTATCACTCCATGGGCCGACTGCTTGTGCACCACTTTGCCGAAACGACCCAATTTCAGTTCCTTGTCCGACACCTTGAATTCAATACCATGCAACGAGTTGTGTTGACGAATCTGCCCGAGCACCTCGCCCAGCAGCAATTGAGCCTTAACCAACGAGCTTTTGCCCGAACTGTTGCAACCGGTGAGAATGGTTATGGGAGCCATCACAAAATGGGCTCCATTTTCGCCGTAGGAGCGGAAATTCTTGATGGAAAAAGTATTTTTGAAAGAGTTGTTCATGGTATCGAGTGGTTTTATAATCTATAACGTGCACCCGGTGGTTTAAGTATTTTACCGATGCAATGTCCACCGGCTTTTTCCCAAAGCAACATGACAACAGCCCTGGTGAACCTTCAACACCCATTTCAACTGGTATCCCGACAATCCATGTAGTTGCATCGCAACACCAATTGCCATCAATTGTCAAAGCAGTAGTTGTGTTGAACCTATTTCACAAAGCACCCCTGCCCCTGTTTTGATGGGAAAGGAACGGTTCTCAATCCTTCGGCGAACCTTGCCCGATCTTAATCCTTGTTGTATTGGAAAGGGGCGGTTCATCTTTGATGCTGATAGGCTAGATAGTTTTGGTGTCTTAATCCTTGTTGTATTGGAAAGGGGCGGTTCAAGATTTTGTTGATTAATTTCATAAAATTTTTTTGTCTTAATCCTTGTTGTATTGGAAAGGGGCGGTTCCTACTGATCTTCTATTAGATGGCGATCTCAGTGTTATTGTCTTAATCCTTGTTTTAATGGAAAGGGGCGGTTCACACTGAATCTGGGGCAAATATGCCCAGTTGGAGTCTTAATCCTTGTTTTAATGGAAAGG
>CALEPD010000146.1 GCA_937910265.1 uncultured Bacteroidales bacterium | reverse complement strand
TTTTTTCTGCAAAAATATTAAAACAAAATTATAAAAAAAATAAAAATATGTTCCAATTATCAATTAAGTTTCGTAATTTTGCAGATGAAAAAAATATAGACATATGCAAACAAATTTAAAAGAGAAAATCATCCAGTTAAAAAAAGAAAAAAATGCTGTTATCTTAGGTCACTATTACCAAAGGGATGAAGTGCAAGAAGTATCTGATTTTGTTGGAGACAGTCTCGCTTTGGCACAAATTGCAAAAGAGTGCAACAATGATATTATTGTATTTTGCGGAGTTCATTTTATGGCTGAGACTGCTAAAATTTTGAATCCCAGTAAGAAGGTACTTATTCCTGATATGAATGCTGGTTGCTCATTGGCAAAATCGTGCGATGTTAAAGAGTTTGCTTTGTTTAAAGAGAAACACCCAGACCACATAGTTATTTCCTATATAAATTGTTCTGCAGAAATTAAGGCATTATCCGACATAATTTGTACTTCGGGTAACGCAGTTGAAATGGTGAAGTCGCTGCCGCCAGAACAGAAGATAATATTTGCTCCTGACAAAAATTTAGGTGGTTATATCAATAAATTAACCGGACGAAAAATGTTATTGTGGGATGGTGTTTGTACTGTACATGATGCCATAGAGGCCAAAAATGTTTTGAAAACAAAACAACTTTATCCAAATGTGCCAGTAATAGCCCATCCCGAGTGCAATAGTGGCTTATTGGATATTTGTGATTTCATAGGATCGACAAATGCGATGTTGAATTTTATTAAAAAGTCTGATAATAAACAATTTATAATTGCAACAGAATCAGGTATTTTATATCAAATGAAAAAAGATAATCCAGATAAGGAATTTATTTCGGTAGAGGGAGCTAACGGTTGCAAATGCGTTGATTGTGCAGATATGAAGTTCAATACACTTGAAAAGTTGTACGATTGTTTAGATAAAGAAAGTCCTGAAATAATAATGTCGGACGATATGATTGAAAAGGCTGCGAAGCCAATATTAAAGATGTTGGAAATATCTAAAAACTTAGGAATCATAAAGTAAGATGAGAGGACAGCAGCAAGTATACGATTATTTGAATAGTTTAAATATAGATTTTGACTATTATGAACATCCTGAAGCCCCGACAATTGAAATAGCTGCCCAATTTTATAGGGGAGAGGGTACAGTATTGTGTAAAAATCTGTTTTTCAGAAACCATAAAGGGAATAAGCATTATTTGGTTATAATGGACTCTCGTCACAATATGGATATTCATGACATAGAAAAACAGTTGCATCAAGGAAAACTTTCTTTCGCATCACCTGAGCGCATGATGAAATACTTAGGTGTGAAGCCAGGGTCGGTTTCTTTGTTTACTTTGGTAAACGACGCGCAGCATGAAGTTATACTATTTGTTGATAATCGTTTGAAATCAGCCTCGAAAGTAAGTTTTCATCCAAATGATAATACTGCATCATTGGTAATAAGCAATTCTGATATGATAAAATTTATAGAAAGTATCGGAAATACATACCAATTCCTTGATTTATATAGTGAATAACTGCGTCAAGATTGTTGATAACGTTCTAAAAAAAAGTTTCACGTGAAACATATTATCTTTACCGTAGAAGAAGAGATAGAATTACTTTCATTTTTGACGGCGAAAATGGGAACGGTGAGCAAAAGTAAAGTTAAAGAAATTTTAGCTCATTATGTTTTTGTTAATAGCCGCCATGTATCTCAGTTCAATTATCTTTTGAAACCCGGTATGGAGGTGAAGATATACAAGCCGTCGCCAAAAGATAAATTCAAACCAAAAGGTTTGGAAATAGTGTTTGAGGATGCGTATTTGCTTGTGGTCAACAAGCATGCTGGATTACTATCGAACAGTAAATATCCTAACGATGATACTGTGATAACGCAATTGAATAGTTATTTGAGAGCCACCAATCAAAAATGTAATGCTCATATAGTTCATCGTCTTGATCGTGACACCTCGGGGCTGATGGTTGTATCGAAAACAAAGAAGGTTTCTCAGATGTTTGAGGAAAACTGGAAAGAACGTGTTTTCGATAGAGCCTATGTGGCTGTTGCATGGGGAGCGTTAAAGCCTGAAAAGGGAACAATAAAAACGTGGCTTACCGATGGTGAATTTTGCGTCTTGTCATCGCCAGTAGACAATGGTGGCAAGGAGGCAATCACTCACTATGAGGTAAAGCAGACCAATAAAAGATATTCTTTAGTAGAACTAAAACTTGATACAGGAAGGCGAAACCAGATCAGAGTTCATCTCAGAGAAATGAAGCATCCCGTGGTACATGATCCAATGTATGGATATAAGGACGACGAGTCGCCTATAAATCGTCTTGCTCTGCATGCTTTCCGTCTTTGCTTTGAACATCCTGTTACAAAGAAGAAAATGAGATTTGAAACGGAATATCCATCTTCGTTTATGAAGTTGATGTCGTGAGTTTTGTAAATGCAATAAGATGAGGGTGATTTACGTTATGATGAATGAAATGAGAAAATTATTATTATTATCGATATTCATATTGGTAAGTATTGGGTTGCATGCACAATACTCTAAAGATAGTGTTTCAAAGTGGGATTATCATCTTACTGTTGGAACAGGTGTTGTTTCGGATTTCGACAATCAAGTGAAAGGTTATTATATGATTGCACCCGAAATAGAATATAACCCGAATTCCCGTTGGAGCATTAAAGCCGGATTCAATGCAATAAGCGATATGGATTCGTATGTTTTTAAAGGCCGCGAACCACGAAGTCTTGCTCCCCGCAAAAATAGTTCTACTGCTGTTGGTGTTCATCTTTCGGCCCAGTATCAAGTAAATGATAGATTATGGTTAGGGGCAACGGTTTTCCATATTGGCGGCCAATCTTCATTAATGTACACTTTTAATCCTTATTACGGTTGGCAGTTCGGGGCACCAGTAGATTTGGGTATTACCGGAATGAGTGCCGACATGCGTTATAGGATAGGGGATAGCAGTTATCTTGATTTACATATATCGGTCATGCGTGACCAATATGGAACATTGCCTATATTATACGACAATCTATATCTTAATACATATCGCGTAGGAACCGGTTTCGGACCATTCAATATGGGATGGTATTACTAATCTAAAATCACTATTCATGGAATACAACACCCAAAGGCCTAAAATAAAAATAACGGAGTATGGTCGCAATGTGCATAAGCTGATTGAATATGCCAAAACTATTGAGGACAGGGAAAAAAGGAACACTTTGGCAGAAGTTATTGTTGAGACAATGGCTCTGGTGAATCCTGTCGGGAAAGACCATTCTGATTATAGGCAGAAATTATGGGATCATTTGTTTATATTGTCCAATTTTGAATTGGACGTCGACAGTCCGTTTCCTAAACCCGAAAAGGACACTTCTGTTGTTTCGTCATCGAGGATGGAGTATAGCGATAATGATATCAAATTCCGTCATTATGGGAAATACGTTGGGTCTATGATTACCAAGGCTACCGAAATGCCAGAAGGGGAGGAGAAGAATGAGTTGATACATCAGATTGCACAAACCATGAAAGTTCTCTATTTGCAGTGGAACAACAATAGTGTGTCTGATGAGATGATTCTGAATCGACTCAAGGAAATGTGTGATGACAAATTGAGTATTCCTGAAAATATTTCGCTCGAGGATACAAAGTCGATAAATGATAGAATCTCCAAGGATAAACCGATAAATAAGAAAAACAAAAAAAAGAAATAATATGGCTTCGTTTGAAATAGTAGGCGGCAGAAGACTGAATGGAGAGATTGTTCCCCAAGGGGCAAAAAATGAAGCTCTCCAGGTAATTTGCGCAGTTGTGCTCACAGGTGACAAAGTCACAATAGAAAATGTGCCGGATATACGAGATGTAAATAAACTCATCGAATTGCTGAAGGTGTTGGGAGTAAAGGTGACGGAGTTGTGTGAAAGAAAGACTGAGAAAGGGCGTACTTTTGAGTTCCAGGCCGATGAGGTTGATCTTACAATGTTGGAAAGCGAGGCTTTTTGTTCGTTAGCCATTTCTCTGCGTGGCAGCATTATGTTGCTTGGTCCGCTTTTGGCGCGTTTTGGCAAGTCTATGGTTCCGCAACCAGGAGGCGATAAGATTGGACGTCGTAGGCTCGACACCCATTTTATTGGCATGGAGAATTTAGGTGCAGAAGTTACGTATAAGCGTACGGGATATAAAATCGAATCACCTAATGGACTCAAGGGTTGCTACATGCTGTTGGACGAGGCTTCAGTTACCGGCACGGCCAATATTGTGATGGCAGCTGTGATGGCGGAAGGAACAACCACCATTATGAATGCAGCTTGTGAACCCTATGTATATCAATTATGTACCATGCTGAACAACATGGGTGCAAAAATAAGTGGTGTGGGTTCAAACCGACTGACTATAGAAGGAGTAAAACATCTGCATGGATGTCAGCATTCACTCTTGCCGGATATGATTGAGGTGGGAAGTTTCATTGGCATGGCGGCCATGACCCAAAGCGATATTACAATCAAAGATGTCGCAGTTGAACATTTGGGCATTATTCCTCAAGTGTTCCAAAATCTCGGCGTTGAAGTTTGGCAACGTGGAAACGACTTGTTCATTCCGCGTTTGGACCACTATGAAGTGGATCGTTTTATGGATGGCTCCATTCGTACAATTTCCGATGCTCCATGGCCGGGGTTTACACCCGACTTGATTAGTATTGCGTTGGTTGTGGCCATCCAATCAAAGGGAAGTGTCCTCATACATCAAAAGATGTTCGAAAGCAGGTTGTTCTTTGTCGATAAGTTGATTGATATGGGTGCACAGATTATTTTGTGCGATCCGCATAGGGCTACAGTCATAGGACTTGACCATGAGCATTCTTTGAAAGGATTGAGAATGGTTTCGCCCGACATCAGGGCCGGTGTTGCATTGTTGATAGCAGCACTTTCGGCCGAAGGTAAAAGCAGAATAGACAATATTGAACAAATAGACAGAGGCTATCAATATATAGATGAACGTCTACGCCGATTGGGTGCTGACATAAAAAGAATTGAATAGTAGAAATGTTTGGTTTATTTAAGAAAAAAAATACACCGCAACCTATTTTTGAGACTTTGGTGGCCGACATGCATTCACACATGTTGCCAGGTGTTGACGATGGATCCAGCAGTGTTGATACTACTATAGCTTGTATGAAAGTCATGGAGGCAGTAGGGTTCAAGAGAATGTACCTTACGCCACATTTTATTCATACACGATATCCGAATGAAGAGGAGGATATAATGAGCAGATTCTGTTCATTGAGAAAAGACCTTGCGGGTTCGGATGTCGAAGTCGAATTGGCCGGTATTGCTGGAGAATATAGAATAGACTCATTCTTCGAGCAAAGAATCAAGGACTCGAAGTTTTTGAAAATAGCTGGCGAGTATGTTTTGGTCGAGCTATCCCTGAATCAGCAGATGATGGGCTCTGAACGACTGATAGAGGAGTTGCAGACGAACGACCATGTGGTAGTGCTTGCTCATCCGGAACGTTACTTGTATATGGATTCCCAATGCAAAGAAATAGAAAGGCTACGAAACAATGGGGTACTGATTCAAGTAAACATTCTGTCGTTGGATGGTTTTTATGGACCTGAGTCAGCCAAGAGGGCGTATAGAATGATAGAAAACGGTTGGGTTGATTTCTTGGGAACGGACCTTCATGGGATGCGGTATGCGGAAGCGTTGATACGTGCATCCAACAACAAGAAAATAGAAAAAATAATAATACAAAACCAATTTTTAAATAGCGATATATGAATAGTTTGAACGCAATATCACCAATCGACGGAAGATACCGTGGAAAAGTAGAATCTTTGTCTAATTATTTCTCTGAGAAGGCATTAATAGCCTACCGTGTACGTGTCGAGATAGAATACTTTATTGCTCTTTGTGATCAATTGAACATTGAAGTTGAAGCTGAGCCGTTGCGTGATATTTATCGTAATTTCAGTGAGGCAGATGCTATTGAAATTAAGGATATTGAAAAAGTCACTAACCACGATGTGAAAGCTGTAGAGTATTTCATTAAACGTCGTTTTGACAATATGGGGTTGAGTGAGCATAAGGAGTTCATCCATTTTGGACTTACTTCGCAGGACATTAACAATACAGCCGTTCCGCTTTCGATAAAAGAATGTCATGACCAGGTTTTGATGCCTCTGTATGAAAAAATATGCGGCATGATTGAGCAGCGTGCCGAGGAGTGGAAGGATGTTCCCATGTTGGCCCACACTCACGGACAGCCGGCGTCTCCAACCACATTGGGTAAAGAAATGATGGTTTTCGCATACAGAATGCGTCGCCAGTTAGCCTATTTTGCACAGATTCCGTTTAATGCCAAATTCGGAGGTGCTACTGGCAATTTCAATGCTCATTTAATAGCGTATCCTAATCATGATTGGAGATCATTCGGTAACGAATTTGTGTCTCGTCACCTCGGTTTGGAAAGATTGGAGTATACCACACAAATCGAAAATTACGACAACATGGCTGCCTACTTCGATAATTGTAAACGTATCAATGTAATACTGATAGATTTCTGCCGCGATATATGGTCGTATGTATCGATGGAATATTTCAAGCAGAAAATCAAAGAAGGAGAAGTTGGTTCATCAGCCATGCCTCACAAGGTAAATCCCATTGACTTTGAGAATGCAGAAGGCAACTTGGGATTGGCAAATGTTATTTACGAACACCTTAGCCACAAATTGCCTATTTCGAGACTCCAACGCGATCTTACCGACTCGACCGTAAGCCGCAATGTCGGTGTGCCGATTGCACATACCATTATTTCATTGGCGTCAATTGAAAAGGGAATGGGCAAGTTGTTGCTGAATGAACAGGCTGTTAGCGATGACTTGGAAAACAATTGGGCTGTAGTGGCTGAGGCTATTCAGACAATATTGCGTAGTATCGGATACCCCAATCCGTATGAAACACTGAAAGCACTGACCCGCACCAATAGCAAAGTTACACGTCAAACCATCTCTGATTTTGTTGATACATTAGATGTTGATGAAGAGATAAAGGAGCGCATCCGTAGAATCAGCCCCCATAACTATATCGGTTATGGTGTGTAAATGGATTGTGTATAAATTGCTAAGTGATAAATAATTGTTCCGTTTCGGATATTCTGACATGGGATTAACGAAGAAATATATGAAACCATACACTGCCAGAATGGTGGTGTTTGGTTTTTTTGTTATACTTTCAGTTATATTCACCATGGCCACGGCTTTGTCGGTGGCTGACTTCTTGAAAATTCTGTTCGGAACAGAGCAGGCGTCTACCGTACCTGTGTCGGGCAACTTGATAGCAAAGTGGCTGGAGGAGTTTTATGTATGGCTCATATCCTTTGGACAGCAGAAAGCCATACTTTATTTCTCTTTGTCGGTTTTCCTGCTTTATGGTATGAAAAATGTGTTCGGTTATCTGTCAAATGTGCAGATAGGCATTGTGCGAACCTATATTGTTCGTGACTTGCGCAACAGTCTCTTTAAAAAAGCCATGCGTCAACCAATGCGCTATTATTCGCGGCACCGTCACGGTGAGAACCTTACTAGGTTCAGCAGCGATGTCATTGAATACGAAGAACACATACTCAATTCCATACAAATGCTCATGACGTCAATCATAAGCATGGTGTTGTACCTTTTCATGTTGTTTTATCTCAATGTAAAATTGACACTATTCGTATTATGTTGTATGCCGGTGGTAGTATTTGTTATATCTGGCATATCGCGTAAGTTGAAGCGCAAATCGCATGAGGTTCAGCAACAATATTCAAATCTGCTCTCGCTCATAGAGGAGACTATAGTTGGCTTAAAAGTCATCAAATCATATACTGCAATCGATTTTTCGAATAATCGTTTCCGTGCATTCAACGCCGATTACACCAAGCGCAGAACAGCGATGTTCAGCCGTATTTATATGGCTTCGCCGGTTAGTGATTTTCTTGGCAATGCAATAGTTATAGGTATTCTATTATTTGGATCATGGTTGGTAATTAATGGTGACCATCAACTTTCGGCCGATTTGTTTGTCAGCTATATCATGTTGTTTGTTTTGATGATACCCCCATCAAAAGATTTGACAACGGCTATATCTCAAATGAGAAAAGGCGCGGCTTGTACGGAAAGATTATCTGATTTTCTGCAAGAGGAGGAAGAACGTAGTGAAGGGGATAAACCTTATATATTCAATGAAGGTATTTCGTTTCGTAATGTGTGCTTTCATTATGAAGAGGGCATCGAAGTGTTGAATCGCGTCAGTTTCGACCTCCCCAAGGGCAAATGCGTTGCTTTGGTGGGCAGTAGTGGTTCGGGTAAATCCACTTTGGCCGACCTATTGCTTGGGTATTATACTTGCAATAGTGGCGAAATACTGATTGATAACACACCAATTAACGATATTCCTCTTGATGATCTGCGTAGGCATATAGGCTATGTTGGGCAAGACACCCTGTTGTTCAATGATACTGTACGCAATAATATAGCATTTGGACAAGCATCGGTCACAGACGAACTGATATACAAGGCTGCCGAGATTGCGCAGGCTGACGCTTTTATTCGTCAGTTGCCCAATGGTTATGATACTGTAATAGGCGATGGCGGTGATACTCTTTCCGGAGGGCAGCGGCAGCGTCTTAGCATTGCCCGCGCCATTGTAAGCAATCCCGACATCTTGGTGTTTGATGAGGCTACAAGTGCGCTCGACACCGAATCCGAACGACTTGTGCAACAGGCGCTGGATAAGATTTCGGAAGGGCGTACCATTTTAATGGTAGCGCACCGGTTGTCGACCATAGTGCAGGCAGATGAGATTCTTGTACTGGAAAAAGGTGCTATTGTGGAGCGTGGCACACATGCCGAGCTTATGGCTTTAGGTGGAAGGTATTCGCAACTTGTTGAACTACAGAAGTTGGATGTATGAAACGCTTGCTGCTCATTGTTGGATTGTTGTTGATTTGTAGGGTGTCTGTCTCGCAGCAGGTAGATACTGTATCGTGTTCGTTGTCAGTAACCAGCGACGGTGACCGTTATGCGCAGTTGTTATGGACAGCTGTCGACGGCAATCCCTCATATAAAGTTTGTCGACGCCTTCCCGGTGCACAGATATTCGATACAATTTCCGTCACGTCCAATACATCGTATATCGATTATATTCCCCACGTCGTTTGCGACACTGTATTTTATCATATAGAAACCAGGGTAGGGGAGACGCTCTATGTTTCAAACCGATCGGGTGACATTGTTTACGACAATTCCCATCCTACAACAGGATGTGAATATGGCGTGGCCACGGTAGATTCCATTTCCCAAAACATTGTACTTCGTTGGCAAGCCAGTCCCGACGAGGATATATGGGGATATTACTTGTGCAGCGGTGATCCTTGTATGGATTACGATACTGTGTGGGGAAGATTGAGCACATCTTACGAATGTTTCGACTTTCAAAGTACTAACAAGCATATTTTTAGAGTATTGGCTTTCGACAGCTGTTTGCAGGCCAGTCCGCTCACACCCCCGTTTAACAATATTGTGCTGGCGGCAAATGCACCACCATGCAGCAATACGGTGAATCTGTCGTGGAATCGCTACATCAATATGCCCGACAGTGTAGGCCTTTACCGCATTCTGATGAAATCGACTCTTGATGCCGAATCTTTCAGCGAAGTGGCCACTGTGGGTGCCCAGGGTCCATATTCCTGTTCAATTCCTCTTGACGGAACAGAGCATCATATATGCGTAAAGGTGGTTGCCGAAAACACCACTTCAGCAATTCGTTCAGAATCGAATATCGTATGCCTTGAGATTGAGCAGCCCGACACTGCCTTGTTTGTTTCCATACAGCAGGTCGAGCATGACGAAGCGGAGCATAGTGTACAGTTGTGGTTTTTCGTCGATGCAGACTTTTATGCCGAAAATGGCTATACTTTGTATCGTGGCGTGAATAATCAACCCATGAGACCACTTGCCAATCTGCCGTACACCGGCCAATCGTTTTTGAATTATACCGATAGTCAGATAGGTGTTTCCGACAGCATTTTAGCCTATAGTCTTTCGGTGGAAGATGGATGTTTGATGAACGAGAAGTTCTCCGATACAGTAGTTCTTGTTATCGATCCAGCCGATCCGGCGAATCTATATTTCCCCAATATTTTTACCCCCGATGAAAATACCAACAATCGATTTTGCCCAGTGTATGAGCCAATTCCGATAGTTGAATATAGCATGGATATTTTCAGTCGTAATGGATTATTGGTATTTCATTCCGATAATATCGACCAATGTTGGGATGGAAACAGTAACGACGGTGTACCTCTTACACAAGGGGTTTATGTCTATCGCGTGTATTGTAAGGTAGGGTCGCAGCGTGTTTCCACATATTTTGGAAATGTCCTTCTTCTCCGTTAATCGGGCAAAGGCCCTAAAATTGTCCATTAACGAAAAAAATAGTATCTTCGCAGTCTAAAAAAGCAGTATCTGATATGAAAGTCGCCTTGTATACACGTTATGTAGAAGACAGTTTGCGCGGCAATTTGCAAGCGTTAGTTTCCATTTTACATTCGCACAATATCTCTACGGTAGAAGTTAACGATGCAATTGCCCCGAACGAATTCGACTTCTTGTTCTCAATCGGAGGCGACGGTACGCTTTTAAGTGCGGTTCATCTGCTTCAGGACTCCAATGTTCCTGTTGTGGGCATCAATTTCGGACATTTGGGGTTTCTCACCACAGCAGGCATCGATAATATTGAGCAGTTTGTCGAAGACATTGTTCAAGGAGCTTTTTCTGTTGAAGAGCGCTCGCTGCTGCATGTCGAAATAGATGGCATTACTTCGTGCAACGTATTGAACGAGGTAAGTGTACATCGCGAGCAGATGGGGCCGTTGCTTACTACCGACCTCTATGTTGATGGCGAATTTGTATCCACCTATGCGGGCGACGGACTCATTGTTGCGACACCAACAGGATCTACCGCCTATTCGCTCAGTTGTGGCGGACCCATTCTTACGCCTAATTGCGGAAGTTTTGTTGTTACCCCCATTGCCGCCCACACCCTTACGTTGCGACCGATTGTCATCTCCGACCAGTCGAAAATAAAATTGATTACCGATGCCCGTCATTCATCGTTGCGGTTGGGTCTCGATTTTCAGGTCCTTTCCATTCCCGGTGGCACCGAAATCAATATGGAACGTACAGGACATACATTGAAGTTGGTGCGTATGAACAATCAGAACTTCTTTAGTGCCATACACGAAAAGCTTTCATGGGGAGGCGTCCCCGCAGGTATAAAACATTAGTCGGATTCCTGAACAATAGGTTGTTATGGTTGTTTGGTTGAGAGAGCTGTTCGAAAACAGAATCGGTAAATCAGATATCAACGATATATGTGCAATGCGCAAAACGCTTCCCGACAATCAAATGGAGGAAGCATTGTGGCAGTTGCTTTTTGATTCCGATGATAAGGTGGCTGAACGTTCTGCATGGGTA
Source organism: uncultured Bacteroidales bacterium (assembly GCA_937910265.1). Lineage (GTDB taxonomy): Bacteria > Bacteroidota > Bacteroidia > Bacteroidales > P3 > Colimorpha. The sequence goes on along the minus strand of CALEPD010000146.1, from coordinate 14,485 downwards.
CTTGCCCATTTACAGAAAGGCAGCATGCAGTGGTTTTTCCAGCACAAAGAATCTCTTATCGATGAGGCAATGGTCACGTCGAGTATTTCAAAGTGCCGCATCATATTGTCTATGTTGACTCATTTCTCTTTTACTGTCGAGACTCTGCGAACCGATTTTCTCGATTGGTGTCTGATGCAGTTATCCGATTCACAACAAACCATTGGCATAAGGTCTTGTTGCATGAAGTTGGCATACTTGCAGAGTTGTCATATTCCAGAATTGTGTTCTGAATTGAGTGAGGTTCTCAATCTTTTGGTATTACCAGGCGAACAACTACCCAAAGCATTGTCCTGTTGCAGATCCAAGTTGTTGAAAAAGATTAAATAAGCCAAATTGTTTTGGTTCCGTTACGGGTATACAATAAAACCATGTCGTGTCGGATTATTGCCTACAGCAAGGGACTTTTGTGTCTCGTTGCTTCTATTTTATGGACTGCACTGTCGAGAAGTATCCCTGCTATAATTATTGCTGCCGCCAGAAAAACAGCTTGCATGGGGTGGAATGCAATGTTTTCGATTAGCGCATGAGGCAGTGAGGCAATCCATAACGTGATTTTGTCGATAGCCGTAAAAGCTACAGATAGCAGTTTGCCCACCCAAAAACTTGCCCATGGCCACGAACCGACAGCTATCAGTAATATGATGCCTCCGAGCAATACCCCCGCAAAAGGCACTATTGTCATATTGGCTATCATGAAATACGGTGGGAATTGGTTGAAATAGTAGAGCACAAAAGGCAGTGTGGCTATTTGGGCCGATGTTGTTACGCAGAACAATCCCCAAATCCATTGTAGTATTTTCCCCATTAGATTTTCATCACATCGTATAAGCCGGCGCAAATTGTTCCCGATTCCCGTAATGCCGGCCACGGCGGCAAACGACAGTTGAAATCCCACATCAAAAAGATTCATGGGGTTCACGAGCAGCATAACGAGGGCGGCTGTTGCAATAGCGTTGAATCTGTTTGGGCGTTGGAAGAAAGTGTCACCGATAATAAGTATCGAAAACATCAGTCCCGCCCTTACCGATGCGGGGGCCATGCCGGTGATGGCCACGAACAACCAGATGCTGAGAATCTTGATTATACATTTGGCGATAACCTGTTTGCGTTCTCTACCAAGAAAAAACAGCAGATAGCCTATCATTGCCGCAAAAATACCGACATGCAGACCCGATACACACAAAAGGTGGGTGATTCCGGAAACTTTAAATTGCCGATGGGTTATTTCGTCGATGTCGCTTTTGTATCCCAGACACAATGCTTTGGCCAAACCTTTGTGGGCTGTACTAAGGTTGCTCCTTTCGATGATTTCTATCAACTTCTGCTGTTGCTTCTCAGCCCATTTACCCTGTACTGTGCTGTCTGGTGTCAGTATTGTATAACACTTTGCCGGTATGTACGATTGGTATAAAATGCCCTTGCGTTTAAGAAATCTACGGTAATTGAATTTTTCGGGATCGTATCCTTCAAATGGCTCTTCCAGCTTCAGGCGAGCGCGAAGGCGGTCGCCCGATTTCAGTCCCAGCGCAATCGAGTCCTTGGCTATGTATACAACTGCTTTGTTTTCGCTTTCTTGCCAATATCCGTTGCTGTCGGCATATAGGTCAAGTGTCACCACAGCCTTCACCGTCTTGTCTTTTTCTTCGGGAGGTGCCGTTATGGTCATCTCACAGGAGGTTTTGCCATAAGGAATGCTCTTTTGCGGTTGCATGACAAGCGTCCAGATATAGCCGAAGGCAATGGCGCTGGAGACAAATACCGGTATAAAAAGTTTTGTCCGATGCATGGTTGTCACACATCCGGCAAAGAGTATGCAACATATTGCAAGGTAACGCCATATCTCTCCGCCGAAACGTTCCGACAGCCATACCCCTGCCATCATGGGTATCACAAACCATAATATGGGTGCTTTTCTAATCATTTTTTTTGGTGCATCGGATAAGTTGATGTCATATATGGGAATGATTTGGTGTAAGTGTGCGGCAGGAAAATGTTCAAATCAAAGTGATTGATGACCAATAATATGTTTGAGTCAGACACATGCAGTGACAGTATCTTGTTTATTTATAGAGAGGTTTCCCGTTGCGACTTCTTTCTATTTTAGGCAAAGGTAAGCATAATTCCACACATGTCATCTTTTTTTTGTAACTTTACCCTTTGATTATTTATGGGACGTATGGATTTAAGTATTTATTTTAAGCCAGTTATAAGCGAACAAATAGGTTTCGAGCACAACAATTATTTGCCGTGTGTGGGCGACCAGGTTTTATCTTATGTTGAAGGAGGCCAGTTTCCTGATGTTCCATCGTCATCATTGGTATTGATAGGCGTGGGCGAGGATAGAAATTCATGCAACAACCGGGGTTCTTCCGAATCGGCTGATGCCATCAGAAAGAAATTGTACCGTTTGGCGTTGCCTCACAACGATATGAAATTGTACGACTTGGGCAATTTGATTGTAGGAAATACTCCACAAGATACCTATTATGCCTTGACCGAGGTTGTGGCAAAGCTCGTTGGACAGCAGTCGGTGGTAATCCTCCTTGGAGGCAGCAACGACTTGGTGTATCCTGTTTACTGTGCTTATGAAATGATTGGGAAAGTGATGAATCTTTGTTCCATTGATTCCCGTTTTGATTTGGAGGAAGGTGATGTCATTAATTCCCGTAACTACTTAAAACATATCATTCTGCGTCAGCCTAACTATCTGTTCAATTATTCTCATTTGGCGTATCAGTCCTATTTTGTAGGCGAACGTTATGTCCAACTGATGGATGATCTGAATTTCGATGCTTATCCGCTGGGATGGATACAGTCGAATATGGACAACGTTGAGCCCTTGGTGCGTAATTCCGATTTGGTTTCAATCGACATGGGTGCTGTAAGGCAGAGCGATGCTCCAGCCAATGCTGACCCCTCTCCTCATGGTTTGTATGGCGAGGAATTGTGTCAAATTGTACGTCTGGCAGGTTTAAGTGAAGCAGTGTCGTGTATTGGCTTTTTCGAAATGAATGCTGTCTACGATAACCGTTTCCAAACAGCACATCTTATATCGCACGCCATCTGGTATTTCATTATGGGTTACTACGGCCGCAAGGGCGAATCGCCGATCAACGACAAACGCGATTTTCGCCGTTTTGTAGTGCAGATGCCCGATCAGGACATGGAAATTGTTTTCTACAAAAGTAAGTACACCAACCGCTGGTGGATGGAAGTGCCTTCGGTCGAAAACATGGAAAGATACGGTGCCCAAAATCCACTTATACCCTGTAGCTATTCCGACTATGAGCAGGCCATGGCCAACGAGATTCCAGAACTGTGGCTAAAGACCTACAGGCGTATGAATGAGTTTGGAATCTAATCAGCGTAAAGGTACAGTATTATAATCAATACATATTGAATAAATAAAAACATAAAATAATATATCAACCAAATTGGGGTGCTGCAAGCAATTGTGGCTGAGAACATACCCTTGAACCTGATCCGGATAATACTGGCGGAGGAAAACATTATGAAAAAAACACGTTTCTTTTTAGGCGGTAAAGCCTTATCTTTGTTTGGTTTATTTTTTATTTCCATTAGTTTAAATGTGTCACTTTATGCCCAAGAGGCCGATAGCGTCAGGCTGTTGGACGATGTGATTATTTATGATTCACGTGTCGACAATACCACACCCTTAACCACAAGTAAACTCGACCGTAGCCAATTGTCCGATTCCAAAACCGATGCATCAGTCCCCTACATCATCGAACTGCAACCCGGTGTGGTGTCGGTAGGCGAGAACGGAAAAATGGGCAATACCTCCTTCCGGTTGAGGGGCATCGATGCCACCCGTATCAATGTCAACATCAATGGTATCACACTCAACGATGCCGAAAGTCAAACGGTGTTTTGGGTCAATATCCCCAATCTTTCGGGCATGGTTCAGAGCATGCAGATTCAGAGGGGAGTTGGTGCATCGACAGGCGGCAGTGCCTCATTTGGCGGAGCCGTGAACATGCAGACGCTAAATGCGCGCGATAGGGCATATGCAGATATCGATATGAGTGTCGGCTCGTGGAACACTTGGCAGTACGGCATTACTGCAGGCACCGGCATCCGTCCCGTTGGAAATAAAGGAGGTGGATTGGCATTCGATGTGGCATACAATGGATTGCAAAGCGATGGTTATGTTAGAAACGGTTTTTGTGACCATCAGTCGCTCTTTCTAACTGCAGGTTATTATGGTGTCAAATCACTGCTTAAAGCCGTAATCATCTTGGGCAAGCAGCGTACCGGCATCACTTGGGACGGCGCCTCGGCCGAGCAGCTTGATGACAATCCGACATTCAACCCTTCGGGCATGTATTATAATGCCTTTGGCGAGCTTGGATTTTACCAAAACGAAAGCGACAACTACAACCAGCAGCACTACCAGCTTTATTATTCCTTGTATTTGAATGATAGTTGGTTATGGAATAGCGCGTTGGATTTTACTCACGGTGCCGGGTATTATGAACAATACAAAGACGACAGAAGTGCTGCCGCTTATGGCATGGTGGGTGACATTATTGACATTGTCACGCGAAAGCAGATGAGCAACAATGCGCTTACTGTCAATAGTTCTTGGCGTTACAGTCATACCAAGTGGGAGGTATCGTTTGGTGGTTCGCTTTTGCATTACGACGGCGACCATTTCGGAAATGTTATCATGCAGGAAAATGTCCAGACAGCTTCCTTGTCGCATATCAACCATCACGAATGGTATCGCAATAAAGGAGTGAAGACTGATGGTTCTCTTTTCCTGAAATCGGAGTACAGGCACAACCCCTATCTCAACTTTTATGGCGACTTCCAGTACCGCTTGGTTCATTACACAATCGACGGGCCCGACGAGGATATTTTTGATGGGGGGGAGGCAATGGCATTCGACCAGCAATACCGTTTTTTCAACCCTAAAGTGGGTGTCAATTGGATCCCGTCTATCAACAACCGACTCTATTTTGTGGCAGGCATTGCCCATCGCGAACCAACCCGTGCCGACATCAAGGATGTTCTCAAAACCAACGATACCATCAAAGCCGAAGCGCTGCTCGATTTTGAATGGGGTTACCAGTACCAATCATCGAAATTGTCCTTCAATGTCAACGCCTATTCCATGTTGTACAAAGATCAGCTTACTGCAAGCGGCGAGTTGAGCCCGTCGGGTTACGCTTTGATGGTCAATGTCGATAAAAGTTACCGATTGGGATTGGAAATGGAGGCAGGATACCGATTCAGTAAATGGTTCGATGTCTCGGGCAATCTTACTCTCAGCACCAATAAGATTCTCGACTACCAATATAACGACAGTGTTAATTTAGGCACTACCAACTTGAGTTTCTCTCCGTCAACCGTAGGTGCGCTTCTGCTTACGTTCAGCCCCGTCGGGAATTTGAAATTGCAGCTTTCGGGCAAGTATGTCGGACAAATGTATGCCGACAATACCTCACGCGAGGAGATGCTGCAGGACGATTACTTCATAATGAATTTCAAGGCATCATATAAATGGTTGTTGGGTGCCGATGGCAATAAGGAACTCGAGAGCCAGTTTGTTGTAAACAATATTCTCAACCAGCGCTACCGCCTTTCCGCATGGGCTGCCGACTATGGCAACGGGCAGATCTACCGTGGCTATTACCAGCAGCCTGGCATCAATGTGGCGGCTCGTATAGTATTGAAGTTTTAATAATAAATTAAATGACAGAGGTATTATTTTCTTTATGGGAAATGCCAGTTACGGGCATTAAAATTATAGAGGCTGTGGCAGTAATTGCCGGCTTAGTATATCTTTTCCTTCAAGTCAAGGCCAAATCTGCCATGTGGATCTTTGGTATTGTGATGTCACTTTGTTATGTTTATCTCAATTGTCGCAATCATTTGTATGCCAACATGTGTTTGCATATTTACTACATCGGCATGTCGGTTTATGGATTGCTTGTGTGGATGGGTGTTATAACTAAAAAAGGAAAGGCGCAAGTACAGCAAATACAGTCCTTCCCGGCAAAAGGAATATTGCCGTTGGTTATTGTCTGGATCTCGGTGGCGGCTTTTCTGGTATGGATTTTAGGCTATTTGGGCGAAACCCGTACACCTTGGATGGATGGTGCCACAAGTGCGCTGAGCGTCATTGCCATGTGGATGCTTGCGCGTAAATATTATCAGGAATGGATATGTTGGATAATATGCAATCCTATCAATGTGGTGATGTTTGCCATGGCCGATATGTGGCCTACGGCCTTTATGTATGTAATATACCTCATTGTGGGTGTAGTGGGGTTCTTTCAGTGGCGCAAAGAGTACCTGCGGTCCATTTCCAAGCAGTCAAGCAATCATGACAAATTATAATCTCATTTATCAACCAATCTGCATTTACCGATGAATAAAGCAATCATATTGGCCAATGGCGTTTTTCCCAGTCATGCTATACCGCTTGCGGCTTTGCACAATGCAACGCGCATCATTTGTTGCGATGGCGCTTTGTCAAAGCTTCTTGAAGCCAAACTTCATCAATTGGTGGCCGTGGTCGGCGATGGTGATTCTCTTTCCGACACCCTGCGCGAACAATTTGCCCCATTGTTTGTTTATGATGGCAATCAGGAAACCAACGATTTGACAAAATCGGTGCAATATGCCTTGTCGCAAGGTTGGAGCAAACTCACCATTGTGGGTGCCACAGGTCAACGTGAGGACCATACGCTTGGCAATATCAGTTTATTGGCCGAATATGCCTCGTATTGCGACATAGAGATGTTGACTGACTACGGTCGATTTAGGGTAGTGTCGGGAAGCGCTGCAATCGAAAGTTTCCCCAAGCAGCAGGTCTCAATCTTTTCCATAACGCCGCAGGTCCCAGTTACGGTTCGCGGACTCGAGTACCCCATCGAAAACCGTTGTCTCGAACGTTGGTGGGAGGGCACGCTGAATGCGGCAATCGGAAATACGTTTGAGATTATGGGAGGCAAAATAATAGTCTATCAAACCTACGACCCAAAGATTTAAGAAATGCCATAAATTGATTTTGTTTATCAATTTGGATAAAAATAAAACGTGCCACCCGGAAAGGTGGCACGTTTTATTTTTGTCTGTATGTTTTGTTATAGTAATTGACTGGCAATAGAGAAGATAACGAAATGTGTGCAAAATCACTGAAAAGTTTGGATTCATTCATGTTTAGGACTCGATTTCGAATGTGGAATTCATGGAAGCCATCTGATTTTGTACAAGAGTTCTCTCTCGTTTTGGCCGGTGCTTCGGAAACGAGCATGAACATGTTTATTATAAGTTTATGTAAATAAGGTTCAATGGCAGAATCTCATTGTTACCGAAATGGGTTGGGTGAGCATGAAGGAGTTGTTAGTGGCATCTGAAAGCAAAAGGCAGATATCGCCAATAGCGTCAATGTCATATTTTATCCCTTTATGGGGTCTGCTTCGAGTATGCCACGGTGGGTATTCCGTTAATCTCGACAATGGAGCTATCTATGCTGAACACTTGCCGTATGTTTTCAGGGGTAAGACCTTCGCGCATGGTGCCTTGGTAGAACATCGATGACTCGTGAAGTAAAATAACATCACTGCAATAGCGGAGTGCCGAATTAAGGTCGTGTATAACCAAAACGATGGTTTTGCCTTGCGATGTGATGTCGCGCAGCAGCTCAAGTATTTCAAACTGATGCGAGATGTCCAGATTCGATACCGGTTCGTCGAGCAGCAGTATCTCTGTTTGCTGTGCCAGGGCACGGGCTATCATAACGCGCTGCAACTCTCCTCCGCTCATCTCGCTTGGCCGTGCAAATCTTAGATGCCAGGTATTCGTTAGTCGCATGCAGTTTTCTACGATATCCCAATCTTGCTGCGATTCGTTTTGCAGTCTGCGCTGATAGGGGTTGCGTCCCATGAGTACCATTTCAAAACCCGAGAATTCGAAATCGGTTTGCACTTGCTGTCTCACAAAGGCCATTTTGCGTGCCAGTTCGCGCGCCGTGTAACTGTTTACATCCTGTCCGTCGACAAATATGCTTCCCTCAGTAGGCTTTAGCATATTGCCTATACAGCGGAGTAGGGTGGTCTTGCCGCTTCCATTGGCTCCCATAAGCGCATAGAACCCACCTTTTCTGATGTGTGCATTGATTCCCTTCAGCACCGTTTTCGTACCATATCCGAAGCTCAGATTCTTAATATCTATCATCAGTAGCGTTTTTTGTTTTTATACAGCAGGAAGATGAACATGGGGGCTCCTATCAAGGCCGTCAAGCTGCCCACCGGCAGTTCGCTCGGTTGAAGCAGCGTGCGTGAAAATGTATCGCACAACACCAGGAATACCGCCCCGGTGAATATCGAGCAGGGCACTACTTTTCGGTTGTCGGGTCCCACTACAAAGCGCACAGCGTGGGGCACAATAAGTCCCACAAAACCTATCACGCCACAGGCACTTACCGAAAAGGCCACCATAAGTGTGGTCACTACAAGCAGTATCTTCTTTACCTGTTCCACCTCCACTCCCATACTCTGGGCTGTCTCACTGCCCACAAGCAGCAGGTTCAGGTCCTTTGAATAGTAGATTACCAGCAAAGTTCCTATCACCACCACAGGTGCCACCATCAGCACATCGTGCCATGTGGCGCTTCCGAAACTGCCCATGGTCCAGAATACGATACTGTCTATCTTGTCTTGGTTCATCACCATCAGAAATGAGATAGCTGCCGATATCAGCAAAGTAAGGCATACACCGGTAAGAAGCAGTGTTGTGGTGTGCATACGGTTCCCGATTGAGGCAATACGGTAAATGGCTACCACTGTGAGTAATGCCGTTATCAATGCACAACCTCCCACTCCCATCAGTGAATTGTCCAGTCCGAGAAAAATGGCTATGGCGGCCCCAAGCGACGCTCCCGACGATACGCCGAGCACATAGGGGTCGGTCAGCGGGTTGCGGAATATTGATTGGTAAACGGCTCCGCTCACCGACAGCGATATGCCCACAAGAAGGGCAAGGGTGATTCGCGGCAGGCGAAGATTCCAAAATATATTCGATTGCAGCGCCTCCTGCATACTGAAGTCCACCACGCCCATCATGGCACAGGCAAACATCACGGCAGCCGTGAACAGTGCCAACAGTATCCATATTGGCCAGGGTATACGGTTGTATTTGAGTTTATTGTTCACCGAGCAGGTTTTTCATGGTGTAACAGCCCCGTTTGCCCTGCAGGTATTCGGCTGCAAGTACTGCCCCCAAAGCCAGGCCTTTGCGGCTTTTGGCATAATGGGCAATACTCACGGTGTCAATGTCGCAATCGTACACTACCTCGTGAATGCCGGCCACCTCGCCTTCGCGTATGCTGGTGATGGGAAGCGATGCCCCATTGTGTGGTGTCCCAGTCTCATGCCACCCTTCCAAACTGTCCAGTTCGGCAATGGCGTCGTTGGCCAATGTAATGGCAGTGCCGCTCGGACTGTCGAGTTTGTGTATATGGTGAGTCTCAGTAATGGCAATTTTGTATTCCGGATAACGGTTCATCATATGTGCCAGCTTGCGGTTCAGTTCAAACACTATGTTCATGCCGATACTGAAATTAGAGGCCACAAAGAGTGATTTTCCCTGCTCGCGACAGCGGCTGCACAAACTGTCGTAGTGCTCATACCATCCTGTAGTGCCCACAACAACAGGCACGTCAAGGTCGAAACATCGGTTTATGTTCTCCACTGCTGTTGCCGGAGTGGTGAAGTCAATGGCCACATCGCACTGGGCAAGCAACGCCTTGCGTTCCTGCCATTCAGTCTCGTTGTCTATGGTTACTGTTACGTTGTGGCCGCGACCTGATGCCAGCTCGGCTATGGCTTTGCCCATTTTTCCGTACCCCAATAAAGCTATTTTCATGTTCTTGTTTCTGAAGGATGTTGTATCTGAATGATTTTAACGCCACAGGCTATTATTTATTGCTTCTTACCGTCACAAAGAAGTGCCATACTAAAAGTTTCGGCGTTTGCGTTTATATCAATCATGGCCAAACACAATTCTATAGGAGCATACGGTGAGCTTATGGCGTGCCAGTACCTCAGGGAGCACAACTATGCCATTCTCGAAACCAACTGGCGGAAAGGTCGTCACGAGGCCGATATCATTGCTTATATCGAGGGCGTGTTGGTGTTTGTCGAGGTGAAAACCCGCACCGACAGACAGTATGGCGATCCTCAGTCCTTTGTCGATAGGGCCAAGCAGCGCTCCTACATTTTTTTGGCCAATGCCTATGTGATGGAAACCGGCCGCGACGAGGAGGTCAGGTTCGATATCATAGCCATCACAGTCAATGAAAATGGCACTGATATCGAGCACATCCCCAATGCCTTCAGTGCCGTGGGACAGCGCCGTTGACCAATGCTTCCCCTTACGGTTTCACCACCTCTTTGCCCGAACGCCTCCATCCGTTGATGCCGGGGTTCAGCTCAACAACACGGTATCCTTTTTCGGCCAGCAGTTTGCTTGCGGCTTTGCTACGGTTGCCGCTCCGGCAGTAAACGGCAATAGTGTGTCGTTTGCCGATCTTTATTTTTTCGAAATCTGATATAAACTGTGTCGGATTTTTGGCATTCCACACAACGTTTACTGCATCAGGTATCATGCCTTGGGCTACTTCGCCAGGAGTGCGCACATCCACTACCACTACTCGTTTCCCCTCTATGCATTCGGCAAATTCTTCAACCGATACAGATTGGAATGTATTGTTTTGCACTTGTTGGCCATGTGCTTGGAAAGTCATCAGCAGGACCACTGCTAAAAGAAAATTACGCATATTGTTTTGTTTTTTATTCAATTTGCAAAGATACATTTTTTATCGCACTTGATGCAAAACAAGCTGTTTTCAACCAATCACCATGACATTGCAGCAACGGCCGTCCTCGCTTGAACGAGGACGGCCGTTGAAAAACCGGAGGGCCCGTTTATCTGTTTCCGAAACCGGCCATTGTTGTTAGAAATTAAATCCGTAGTATATCATCAGGTTGTATCCTCCCAGCATGTTTCGTTTGTTGTGACGCAGTCCGCCCGGAAGGTCGTAATCGTTGTCGAAGTTGTAGGCCATGTGTACCAATCCGGCACGCATGCCGAAGAATGCCGATTCCGACAAACGGTACTGCATGCCCAACTCAATTTCACCATACATTCCCATCCGGTAGCGGGTGTAGGGGTCTCTCGAATAGTAAAAGTCATTCTGCAGCACCGACAACCCAAGCTTCAGCCCGAAGAAGGGTTCGAGACGTTCGCCGATATGTCCGCATTCACGCATCATGAGCGCTGCCGAATGTTGGTGAACTAGTTCCGACATTGCGATGTCCGACATATTGAATACCGACATCTGGTACTGAAGTCCATACATGGTGTGGCCCGAACGTATGCCAACATGAAGCACCTCGCCCCAGTTTGTGTACGATTCGCTTTCGTCAGGAAAAAGCGATAGCGCTGGATAATTGCAGTAGGTTGTCATACTGACACTCGAGCCTATCTCGAATTTGACATTTTGTTTTTGTGCATACGATGCACTCATCGTCAGCATCATTGCCAACAGGAAAAGCAGTTTTTTCATAATAATTCATTTTTGGTTTTTATTTAATGGAGTAATGGTTTTTCTTGTTTTTGGAGGGATCGATACAATAGTTTTTTGTGCGATTGTAGCCCTCTATTTGAGCAATTCAAAGAATGCTTGTTGTTTTTCTGTTGAAAGGGTGCGGCAAATCTCCCTATTTCATTCGTTCAGGTGCGCACCCTTTTTATGAATATGAGTATGTTTTTCTTATAGTGGACGGGTAACCTGTTTCACCTTGCTCATACCTGAAGTGTTGATGTCAGTGATGGGTGTGCCTGTATAGTGAAGCACACAGGCTCCGTTGCATTCGGCTTCGAGGTACTCATAGCAATGTAATTTTACCACTGAAGTCCCCGACAGGTCGCATTCGGCGCGGTGCACGCGGAACGAGAACTGTTTGTTATCACGTGGTGAGCTAAGTGTCGACATCCCGTCCAGGTCCAACTCCAGTGTGCCCACCTCTCCCTGCATATTCAGCACCGAGGCTCCGTCGGCATCAATTTCCAGTTTGCCGTCGGGCATGTCGAAAACGCAGTCGATTTTTGCTGCGCCGTCGGCCGATATCTCAAAATGCGGAACAGTTATGGGTTGTTCGCTGTTGAACACCGCCAACCCGTCGAGTTCCACCTCTCTCAGTTCCACCGATCTCGGTACATACAGAGTGGGTATCGGTTCGCCTTTCAGCTCTATTTTGTTTTTGGTGTAGCGTATGCGTAGCATGGGTTCTCCCCTGATGGTTTCGACTTTTATATACTGGGCCACTGATTGCGGGGCCACCAGCGTAAGCTTGGCGTATTTGTCCGAATATTCAATCTTGAAGGCACCTATAGCCTTGACTTCGGTATAGGGTTTCGTGGTCGCATATGTCTTTCGGACATTTTGGGCAATCATTATCCCGGCACTCCATATCAAAAGGGAGCATAGCAATAGTATCTTTTTCATAATCTTTTTCCTTTTATTGCGTTGCTTTTTAGGAATAACGAAGCAGTTGCGATTGTTGTCTATCGAAAGTTTCTATATGCTGATAGAGAAACCCATTTTGAACGGCATCAGTTTACGTTCCCAGAAGTCGTCGTTGAGTCCGAGAAGTCTTACCTCGTCAGTATATTTGAATATTGGAAGAAAGGATGATTGTATAAAAAACGAGATTGCGTTGAAATGCAGTGTGATTCGGGCGTCGCATTTCAGCGGGTTGAGGTATCTGTTGATGTGCGTGGTTTGTTCTATCACCCCTGCATTCGATGCAATCTGTTCTTGGTCAGGAACAAAATAGCCTTTGGTTTTTGCAGAAAATCCCAATCCGGGAATAACCGACAGCTTGACAGCGAACGATTCCGAGTGGTCGGAATGGCTGAAATAGGTAAATTCGAAAGGAAGTGTTATGTAGCGGGTTACTACCTCGTTTATCCAATTGCCTGGCTCGGCCGATACCACAAAATCGCCATTCTGTATCTGTACAAAGGAATTCTTGAAATTGTATTTGTCTGATTCGTATCCCAATCCCAATCCCATTTCAATATGGCGGCGGGCAACAATCGAGTAGGTCATCTCCAACTGATAACTGGAGAAGGTTGTTTTCAGCTCGCTGGCTCCGGGCACCGACAACAGCCCGTTGAACGGATTGGTACCCCAATTGTTCCAACCCCACAGAAATCGGAAGTTTCTGCGTTCGGATGGCGAATAGTAGGGCTGCGGCCTTTTGTCCGACAGACGTTCTGTGTTGGATTGCAGGGTGTAGTTGTTGTGCGAATATAAGTCGGCAACAGCCGATTGGAATGAATTGTCCTGTATTATGTTTATCTGGCCGCTGTAACCGTTGTGGTCAATTGTCGCCATATCGTGATATTCCATTTCCAGTGTCTTTGCTACATTAAGATAGGGCAGTATGGTGATTTTTGCCACATCGGATGCTATTGCTGAAAATGATTGAAGATACACGGTATCGCCGTCGGCACTTTTTAGCGTGATTATGGCGTTGTCTTCGGCATACAATGTCAAGTTGTCCGAGCTGAGGTGTATCTCTATGTCATACAGCATGGCTTCGTCGCTGAAAGCGATTTGATGATGTCCGATATGAATCAAATCGGTCATCGCATTTTCTGTCAGTTTCTGTGTTTTCGACGTCACGACAACAAAGTCGGCAGTGTCGGTTACTATGGCAACGGCATCGTTGTTTTGTGCATGCACTTTGTTTACAGGAACCTTTATCTTCTGTACATACGATGTTGCTTGTGCTTGGGCGTTCATTGTGAACAAAACCAAAAGAGATAATAATACTTGTTTCATAATATTGTTTTTTTATGGTTAGTACCTATTTGAATTTTTTCTGCCAGGGCGAGCAATTCTTCCTCGATGGCCATTTTATTTTTTATTAGCTGTTTATGATATTTCGATGCCGCTTCTTTAATAATCTGTTCTGCATTGGGTAAGGCGTAAGCTATCAGTTGTGTGCATTCCAGGGTGTCGGTTGGTTCCTCGTGGTATGCAATTAGATTGTCTACATGGATAACGTGAACTTCTGTGGTTTCGTCTAACATACTGCCATCCATGATTATATTCATTTTTTCTATTCTTTCATTTTCTTGATGGATCAGGATTTCCCGGGGCTCTTTCCGGTCTGCTTCCGACAAGTGCTGTGTGCATGTATCTGTTGCAGGAGAGGACTCATGTACAACCGTTTGCATTGCTTTCGAATCGGGCTTTATAGTTTCGTCTGCCTTGTGATCCTGCTTGCTGTTGTGACTAATGCCGGCGACGGGCAGTGGTTTCTTTTCTGTCAGATGGTTGTCGGCATAGGTCGGCATGTGCGTGTCTTGATGCAGGGCAATGATCACCGGTACCATC
>CALEPD010000145.1 GCA_937910265.1 uncultured Bacteroidales bacterium | reverse complement strand
TTCTCTTCGGTGTTCTCCACCTTCAGGCTTGAGGCCCGTGCTGATTTCGATTATTTCAACACCGACGACAACAACATAGCAGCACATGAGCGCGGCTTTACGGGCCGTTACTTCAACCTGAAATTCGGCGGCAACATCAGCGAAAAATTCAGCTATTATGTCTGTCAGCGCCTTGTGGCCAATCCCGGTTCGAACCGCATGTTCGACAACACCGACTTTCTGTACCTCGGCTATGCCCCGAACAAAAACTGGATGTTCAAGGCCGGTAAGGATGCCCTGGCAGTGGGCGGATACGAGTATGACGCCGCTCCTATCGACGTGCTGTTCAACACCACCTATTGGGACAACATATACTGTTTCCAGCTTGGCGGATCGGCCGCATACATCACCGACGACGGTGCCCATACCCTTATGGCACAGGTAGCCAACTCGCCCTACGTGCACACCGGAGCCGACTATCTGGGATACCCCTCGGGCTCGGAATGGAAGAGCAGCCTCTTTTCGTACAGCTTGTTCTGGAAGGGTAATTGGGACCATTTCAAGACACTCTACTCGGTGAACATGTTCCAACGCCCCGACCGCGGATTCCTCAACTACATTGCCTTGGGCAACCAATGGGTTTTTGAGAGCTGGGACATCTATGTCGACCTCATCCACCACTCGCTTGCCACCAACGACTGGGGCAACAATTTCGCCATTGTAAGCCGCGCCAACTTCCAGCTTTGCGAAGGATTGAGCCTGTTTGTGAAAGGTGCCTACGAGCAAAACCTTTCGTCGGAAGCCATTCCCAACTACGGTCAGAACGGATTTTACGACTGTTTGCTGGATGCAGGAAGCAAACATGCCATTTACGGTGCCGGCGTCGAATACCGCCCCGCCAGCTGCAAGGATGTGCGTCTGCACGCCTATGTCGCCAACCGTGTACAGGAAAACGCCTTCACCGGCGATGTGACATCGACCCTCAACGCCAACATCGGCATTACCTGGAACATGAATGTACGCAACATGTTCCGTTAATAGGCCGCAATGATAACAACCCAATGATACACCAACTAACGATTCAATGAAAAAGAACAACAAAAAAACAACCGCTTATGCCAATCCGGTAGAAAAAGTTTTCAAAGGACTGGAACAAATGTTCAACTTCAAGAATCCGATGAAGTTCACAACCAAACGTAGCTTCGAAGCGATTATTTTCTTGATTATTTTCATTGCCTTCTTCTGGTTCCTGGCCTACAAGATGAGCCTGCCCAACATGCTGAACACATTCATGCAGACAGCCTACCACCTGCTGCTTGAGACCGTATTCTACATCATGGCCATCTGCGTGCTGATGGGCGCCATAAGCAAACTGATGACCGAATTCGGCGTGGTGCGCCTGCTGGAGAACCTGCTCCGCCCCCTGATGAAGCCGCTGTTCAACCTTCCAGGTGTGGCTGCATTGGGTGCTGTGATGACCTTTCTCAGCGACAACCCCACCATCATCTCGTTGGCAAAAGACCGTAATTTCTCACGCTATTTCAAACAATACCAACTGGTTTCGCTCACCAATTTCGGAACCGCATTCGGCATGGGATTGGTAGTTATCGCCTTCATGACGGGCTTGGGATTCGGAAAAGGAGCTGTGGTTGGATTGCTGGGTGCCATCATCGGAAGTATCGTCTCGACCCGCATCATGCAATATACAACACTCAAAGCTTACCCCGAAATGGATACCATGGTCACCACCGAACAGGGTGACGAACAGCAGATAACCTTCAAAAGCGAAGGCGGCGTATTCCAACGCTTCCTGAACTCGATGCTCGACGGAGGCAAAGGCGGCGTTGACATCGGACTGTCAATCATACCCGGCGTATTGTGCATCTCGACAATTGTGATGATGCTCACTTTCGGACCCTCGGGCGAAACCGGTGCCTACACCGGCGCCGCATACGAAGGCGTACCCGTCATCACCTGGGCGGCCGACAAGATAAACTTTGTGTTCAACTGGCTGTTCGGATTTGAAAGCGGCGCGTTGGTATCGTTCCCCATCACCGCACTCGGCGCCGTGGGTGCCGCACTTGGCTTGGTTCCCCGCTTTATTGCCGAAGGCATCATCGACAACAACGCCATCGCAGTGTTCACCGCCATGGGTATGTGCTGGAGCGGTTACCTCAGCACCCACACCGCCATGCTCGACTCGCTGGGATATAGAAAACTTATAGGAAAAGCCATTGGCGCTCACACCGTCGGAGGACTTTGTGCAGGAATTGCCGCACATTGGCTCTGGGTACTTTTCAGCCTGATTTAAAACACCTTATAGCATAGTACAAAATTATTTTACAAATAATAGTTTTTAATTCTTATTTATTTCGTACCTTTGCACCTGATTATTAACCCTAAAAACAAGTAAAAATGGCTTACAAAATCACTGACGTCTGCGTAGCTTGCGGTTCTTGTATTAGCGAATGCCCCGTTGGAGCTATCTCTGAAGGCGACATTTACAAAATCGACCCCGACACCTGCGCTGGTTGCGGTACCTGTGCCGACGCTTGCCCCACTGGAGCTATCGTTGAAGAATAATCGCACAGATTACAGTAAAAGAAAAAAGGATACTTCGAAAAAGTATCCTTTTTTTGTTTTCCGTCCGGACAACTGCCGCCGGCTATTGGTTGGAGTATTGCTGCACTTCGTCGTGGAAAAATTCCAATTCAACACCCGCAATGCGGAACAGTCCCTCGCTTTCGGCACCTGCATGGTACTTGCGCTCGCACACCACACGCTTGATGCCGCAGTTGATGATGAGCATGGCACAGGTGCGACAGGGAGTCATGCGGCAATAGAGGGTGGCTCCGTCCAAAGCGATGCCTCGACGCGCTGCCTGACAGATGGCATTCTGCTCGGCATGAACGGTTCTGACACAATGGTTTGTTATACGACCGTCCTCTTCGATGGTTTGACGGAAGAGATGCCCCACCTCGTCGCAATGAGGAAGGCCAGCCGGTGAGCCGACATAGCCCGTGACGAGCAACTGACGGTCTTTAACGATGACACATCCGCTACGGCCACGGTCGCATGTGGCACGCTGGGAAGCGGCATTGGCCAATTGCATAAAATATTCATCCCATGAGGGGCGCTGATAGGTGATTTTCTTCAGCACTTCGACCACTTGCGCATTGAGATCGTCGACAGAGCCGTTGTTGGTGAAACGGAAGTCGGCCATTTCGATGCAACGGCGGAGATTCTGCTTGTTTGGGTCGTCAGAATCCATCTCGCGTGTTTCGTTGGAGATGAAGGTGTCGTAGCTCACCTTGTCGGTTTCGCTTCCGCGCAACACAATACGCTCATAGCGCACTTTGGGGTCGGCATCGACTGCGAAAAGATAGAAATTGTCCTTGTTGCGCAATGCCTCGACCTCGCCCACGGTGCGCACACTTTCGATGATGCAGTTGCGGCCGGAGGCTTGTGCCTGGTTGTAGAGTTGCTCGACGATATACGACGGGGAATGCGCGGCACGCAAATCGTTGCCCACCAACGCCATGCTGTCGCGGTTGACCGGCATGTCGCGACGCTTGATCTCTTCGGTGATGAAAGCGCGCACGGAATAATGCGCAAAACCCTTGTTGCGGGTGAGAAAATCGACAATGGTACCCTTGCCGGCACCGATTGTACCTGTTATACCAATAGTAATCATATTTTTATCTTCGTTCACGCAAGGTGCGGGATTAGCACTTATACTGATAGTCGAGCTTGGCGAGCTCTTCG
Organism: uncultured Bacteroidales bacterium; assembly: GCA_937910265.1. GTDB lineage: Bacteria > Bacteroidota > Bacteroidia > Bacteroidales > P3 > Colimorpha. The sequence continues at coordinate 2,233 of CALEPD010000145.1, read as the reverse complement.
TTGGCCTTGACGATTTTTTTCTTCAAACCGCCTTTGTATTCCAACACTTTCTGCTGCATCTGCTCATCGCCCACAGCCATAATCTGCATTGCGAGTACAGCGGCATTGAGCGCACCGTTGATGGCCACGGTGGCCACGGGGATTCCCGGAGGCATCTGCAAGATAGAGAGGGTTGCATCGAGACCTTCGAGCACACTGCCCTTGATGGGCACACCGATGACTGGTAGCGGGGTTTCGGCAGCGATTACACCTGGAAGTGCGGCAGCCATTCCGGCAGCGGCAATGACAACCTTGACACCACGCGTATGCACGGTGCGGGCAAATTCGGAGACTTCGCCAGGAGTACGGTGAGCTGACAAAGCATTTACTTCAAACGGAATAGACATCTCTTCAAAAAACTGGCAGGCTTTTTCCATAACCGGAAGGTCGGAGGTGCTGCCCATGATGATGCTCACTAATGGGGTCATAATGGTATTGTTTATATTGAATTGCAAAGATACACATTTTTTCGCTAACATCGTCACTTTTGTTTCCGTGGGCACACTGCAGGCGACAGCGATGGGAGCAGATTGTGAGGGAAAACAAATGGCAAAGAGTGAGCTTGATTTGTTTTAATGGCTTAATATTCGTACCTTTGCAAGGTGAAAAAATGGATTACACTGTTATTCGTCCTCCCCTTCTTGGCTTCGGCACAGGAACCGTATTCTCTAAAAATCAGCGAAATACTATTCAATCCTGAACCGAACGGGGCAGATTATGTCGAATTGTACAATCATTCCGATGCTCCCATAGCGCTGAAGGATGTGCGCCTTGCCCAATGGAAAGATTCGGCAATACACCGTCTTTACATCATCGACACACAATATATTGTCGCAGCGGGAGCCTATGTAGTGGTAACCACCGACAAGGGCTACCTCGAAAGTCACTACACGGTGCGCCACCCGCAGCAGGTGGTGGAAGTGAGCTCGATGCCACCGTTTAACGACGCATCGGGATGCGTGATGACCACACTCCCGGACAGCACCCTCATTGAGCGTTTTGATTATACCGAATCGATGCACAGCGACCTGCTTCACGATGAAGAGGGTGTGGCATTGGAACGCCGCTCGTTTGATATTGATGTGCAAGCTGCCGGCAACTGGACCTCGGCATCTTCGATTTCGGGATACGGCACCCCCACCTACGCCAACTCGCAAAGTCGAGAATTTTTGTTTCTTGAGAACGATTTTGTTGTTGAACCTGAGATATTCTCGCCCGACGGCGACGGATACAACGACCTGCTAAACATAACCTACCAACTAAAAGAGGAGAATCTGTCGGCCAACATCACCCTATTCGACGCACAGGGACGATGTGTGAGGCACCTGCTGCGCAACGGCACTCTCGGCACCTCGGGAATGGTGGTGTGGAACGGATTGGACGACAACGGCACACGCTGCCGCCCGGGATACTATGTGCTTGTGATAGAGGCCTATCAGCCGCAAGGAAGCAAACAGATTTCGAAAAGACCCATTACACTGATGATTAAATAATAAAAACATACAACTATGCAAAACGCCCTTAAAGACTTAAAGCCCGCCAATGTATGGAAATTTTTTGGCGAAATCATGAACATTCCACGTCCCTCGAAACATGAGGAACAGATAACCGAGTACTTATGCAAATTCGGAGCCGACCGCGGATTGGAGACACTGCGCGACGAACTTGGCAACGTGCTGATTCGCAAGCCCGCCACCAAAGGTTACGAAAACGCACCCATGGTATGCCTGCAGTCGCACACCGACATGGTATGCGAGAAAAACAGCGACAAAGTGTTTGACTTTTTGAAAGACCCCATACAACCGGTACTTGACGGCGAATGGCTTACCGCCGACGGAACCACCCTCGGTGCCGACGACGGCATCGGCGTTGCAGCCGCACTCGCCATACTCGACGCAAACGACATAGAGCACGGTCCGCTCGAAGCACTCTTCACCGTTGACGAAGAGACCGGACTCACCGGTGCGATGAAACTGCAAGACGGTATGCTGCAAGGCAAACAACTGATCAACCTTGATTCCGAAGATGACGGACAAATATTTATTGGATGCGCAGGAGGTATCGACACCCTCGCTAAAATGCACTATGAACCCATTACGATTGATAATCTGCGGGAATTGGCCGATGGCGGCCTGTGCCAGATGGGCAAATCCTGCCACTGGCCCAACTGCACCTTTGGACGGTATTAAAAGGA
>CALEPD010000144.1 GCA_937910265.1 uncultured Bacteroidales bacterium | reverse complement strand
AAAAACAGAGTTAAGGGACGCGATTGGTACGACTTTGAGTGGTATGTTCGCCATAATGTACCGCTTGATTTTGCACACTTAGCTGAAAGATGCAAGCAGTTCAACAACGAAGATGTTACTCCAGAACTATTCAAGGAGAAACTAAAGGAACGCCTATTTACCGCTGACATTAAGCAAGTAAAAGAGGATGCACTTCCTTTTGTGCGCAATCCGAAGGAATTGGACATCTGGTCAAATGATTATTTTGTTCAGTTGGCAGAGATGATGAGATTTGAATGATAAATTACAGGGAGTATCTATTTAGATATTATTAATATTCAAATAGATACCCCTCGAGCAGTTGCCAATGTTTCTCTGTTTTGTTCTTTCTCAGCCTGAGTGGTAGCTTTGATGAGATACAGTTTCAAATATTCCTTGTGGCGACGGCCATTACTATATATGTCAAGGAATAAACTGATACTTCCATTTTTGAGCACTTTCTCACGTAGCTTGACAGGCTCTTTTTGTACATCGATTTTCTTTGCCATTTGATTACAGTATTAGTCGTTACTACTCAATTTTTGTCCCCCGAGAATCCCGAGGGACAAGATTTTAGTGCCTTTTTTGTCTCGGGAGACCATCTGGGGGACAAAATTAAAACAAATATCTGATACTGCAAAATAAGCAACGATTTCGCATGCAAAGAAACGCAAATACCGCAATCTGCTGTTTTATAGCATTTTAATTGCTGATATTTGCGTTTTATACGGTTTTCTTTGCATCCGTTTTCAATTCAAAAAAGTGCCATTTATTTGCCGATGCAGAATCGGGAGAAGATTGTGCCGAGGATGTCGTTGGAGGAGATTTCGCCGGTGATGGTGCCAAGGTAGTAAAGGGCTTCGCGGATGTCGACGACCACGAGGTCGGCGGGGAGGTTTTGAGCCAATCCGTTGCGGGCTTGCTGGCATGCCTCGACAATATGCAGCATGGCTTCGTAATGACGGAGGTTGGTGAGCATGGGTTGCGAGAAATCGATGTCGGCACAATAGAGCTGTTGCAAGGCTTGCAACATGCTGTCGAGTCCGGTACGGGACTTCGCCGAGATGAAAAACAGATGGATTGGGTCTATCGGGGAATGGAGTTTGTTGTTGAGCTTGTCGAGGGTATCCGGAGTCACACAGGGTACACCGCCGTCGGCCAGCTTATCGATTTTGTTCACTATGAGCAACAGTTGCTTGTCGTGCCATTCGGAATGGCTTTGCAGTTGCACCAATTGGGCGACAAGTTGGTCGGGCGACAATGCGGCATCGACCATATAGAGTACAACCTTTGCCTTGCTCAAGGTATCGAGACTGCGTCGCACACCTTCTGCCTCAATAACATCGGGTGTATTGCGTATGCCGGCGGTATCGATAAAACGGTAGGTGATGCCCTTGAGGGTGATGGTATCCTCGATGGTGTCGCGCGTGGTGCCGGGAATGTCGCTGACAATGGCACGGTCTTCACCCAACAAGGCATTCAGCAAAGTGGATTTGCCAGCGTTTGGAGCACCGAGGATGGCGACGGGGACACCGTTTTTCACCGCATTGCCCTGCTGAAAAGAATCGGCTAATTGACTGCAGGTTTGATGGATATAGTGCAGCAATTGGTTTAACTGCGACCTATCGGCAAACTCGACATCCTCTTCGCTGAAGTCGAGCTCCAATTCGAGCAACGCCACCAAATCGACAAACTGAGACCTCAGCTCGCGCAGACGGGATGCATATCCGCCACGCAGCTGACTGACTGCCAACCGTCCTGCGGCGGCATTGGTTGCATCGATAAAGGAGTAACCCAAAGCGCCGCAGGCATTGGGGCCAACCTGGCCGGTGCAGTTGCCGAAGGCGCAGGCAGCGGACAGCTGTTTAACGACGACACCATATCAGGAGATTATATGGAGTGACTCACCTCATAGTGATGCTTTTTACGTGAGGGTTGGGAGTACTTGCGAAATTAAGCTTTATGACATGGATATAAGCTTTGCCAACATAGATGGTGTTGAGGGATTGATACCGATTCATTCGGATAATAACGATAACCTCAGCAACGTTGAGGATATTAGACGTGAGTTACGAATGAAATGGAGTGGAAGTGAAGATGAGCAAGAAGGTGTTGACTATGTCGAGTTTAGTCCAGAGGACTCAGGAGATGATCTCTTTGGATATTGGTATGTAGTTCCAATGCCAAGTTTGAATCCGCCAGCGACTTTCAAGCGT
>CALEPD010000143.1 GCA_937910265.1 uncultured Bacteroidales bacterium | reverse complement strand
ACCGACTGCTTTTTGTGGCAGGCGGTGTGGGTATTGCACCCGTTTACCCTCAGGTAAAGTGGGCACATGAGAATGGCATCCCTACCGACGTCATTATCGGTGCCCGTAATCAGTCGCTACTGTTTTTCGAGGATGAAATGCGTGCTGTCTGCGACAATCTTTATGTTATGACCGACGATGGCAGTTATGGAGAACAAGGTCTTGTCACTGCCAAAATACGTCAGTTGGTCGAACAGGGCAACCATTATGCCCATTGCGTTGCCATTGGACCGTTACCCATGATGAAGTTTGTGTCAATCCTTACCAAGGAATTGAATCTTAAAACCATTGTCAGCATGAATTGTATGATGGTTGACGGAACTGGTATGTGTGGGGCTTGTCGTGTTACGGTGGGTGGTAAAGTCAAGTTTACATGTGTCGACGGACCTGAGTTCGATGGACATCTCGTCGATTTCGATGAAGCCCAACGACGTCTGCTGCGTCCCGATGCCAAACGCTACAAAATTGCCGATGTGGCGCCCTCTCATGGCCACCATTGCAATCTGAGTGATGCTGTACAGAATACCATTACAAGGCAAAAACCGCAAGAACGTGATCCCAAGGAACGGGCAACCTCTTTCGAGGAGGTGTCGTTTGGATATACTCCTCAGCAGGCTGTGGCTGAAGCCCGACGTTGTCTGCAGTGCAAAAAGCCCGGTTGTGTTTCCAAGTGTCCGGTTTCTATCCAGATACCTGCGTTTATTCATCAGGTGGCTGAGGGAAATTTCTTGCAGGCGTATCAAATCATTTCGGCCGATTCTTCCTTGCCTGCTGTATGTGGTAGGGTTTGCCCACAAGAAACTCAGTGTGAGGGCTCTTGTGTTTTAGGTAAGAGGGGCGAGTCTATAGCCATTGGCGCATTGGAACGTTTTGTTGCCGACTATGCACGTGAGCATGCCGACGAACTTCCGGCGTCCGATGCCGCTGTCCATCCTTCGGGCGCCAAGGTTGCCATCATTGGTTCGGGGCCATCGGGCTTGACTTGTGCCGGCGACTTGGCTCAAAAGGGTTATAAGGTTACCATCTTTGAGGCTTTGCATAAACCAGGCGGTGTTTTGGTTTACGGTATCCCCGAATTCCGACTTCCCAAACAAAAAGTTGTGGCTCCTGAAATTGCGCGTCTCGAGAAAATGGGTGTCGAAATACGCACCAATGTCATAGTAGGACGTAGTGTTACCATCGACTCACTCTTCGATGATTACGGCTTCCAAGCTGTATATATTGCTTCAGGTGCAGGTCTGCCCAAATTCATGGGTGTCCCGGGAGAAACTTTGGGAGGTGTCATCTCTGCCAATGAATTGCTCACCAGAACCAATTTGATGCATGGATACGATAATGAATTTGACACTCCAATCTATCTCGGAAAGCGGGTGGTAGTGGTTGGTGGCGGCAATGTCGCCATGGATGCCGCACGTACCGCTTTGCGTATGGGTGCCGATGTGACTGTTGTTTATCGTCGTGCACAGGATGACATGCCAGCGCGTAAAGAGGAAATCCACCACGCTATGGAGGAAGGTGTTCGTTTCGAATTTCAAACCAATCCAACAGCCATGATAGGCGATGAGGCAGGCAATGTCTGCAAAATCCAGTGTGTGCGTATGGCTATGGGTGAACCCGACGAGAAGGGTAGAAGGGCTTTCTCCGAGATCGGCGGCAGTGAGTTCGAAATGGAAGTCGACAATGTTGTTGTTGCTTTGGGCACCAGCCCCAATCCGTTAATCAAGAACACCACTCCCGGTCTTCAGTGTGAGCCTTGGGGTGGATTGAAAATCGATGACAAATGCACCACAAGTCGTCGCGGAGTATTCGCTGGAGGTGATGCTGTCAGCGGTGCCGCCACCGTTATTCTGGCTATGGGAGCTGGCCGTGCCGCCGCCAAAGCCATTGACGAGTACCTATCGTAGACCAATAGTATGTTTGGATATATTACCGACACGACTCAGTGCCGTTATCTCTGAATAATACTCAAGAATAAATCTATTCAACGCAATATCATAGTACAAAAAGCAGAAGGAGCCGCAATTGCGGCTCCTTCTGCTTTTTCTCTATAGGAGCTTTAGCACGATTCTTCTGCCACTTGTGCAAGCGATTTTACTGGAGCTGTTTTTTTCAATAGGTTGCGTCCGGCAAGGTTTGTGATTTCTATTAGAAAAACAAATTCCTTAACATGCAATTTGTACAATTTTCCATCTATGCAGACGGTCTCTTGGTTGATTGCGTTGGCAATGCCCAATGCAGTCCCCCCGGTTGCCAACAAATCATCAAATAGACTGATTTCGATAACATCGTCGGTGGGTTTGCACGCGTTGAAGTCACTGATACGGTAATACATTTCATCCATTCCGTATTCCTTTTCAATGACTACCTTATGCAAGTCGCCCTCGGCATGCGGTAGTTTCCCCTTTTTTCTCAAAGGAACAACAGTGCTGACGGAATTGTTGCTGTAGAGTAGTGGTGTGGCAAATAAAAAACCACGCGCTTCCATTGTTGCAATGTTGGGCGTGCTGATCATCTTGTTCAGATTTTCAACCACCTCTTGGAATACTTGCTTGTCCTGTAAAAAGGGTATGACGTCGATAAAGTCAATACCCTTTATTGGAAAATTGTGATAATGCTTTACTATGTTTTCAAACATATAGCCCTATTCAATGTTTTGCGATTGGAGGAATTCAACGCTGGCATGGATCAATGTATACATCATTTGGTCGATGTCAACAAAGTTTACAGTCTTGCGGTATTCTGCCAGCAAATTCTCCAGGAATGGACTGGTTTTTAAAGGACGTCTGAATTCAACAGCCTGTGCGGCATTGAAAAGTTCAATTGCCAATACACGTTCAACATTCTCGGCTACACGGTAGCATTTGGTAGCGGCGTTTCCACCCATGCTTACCAAGTCCTCTTGATTTTGACTCGAGGTTATGCTGTCAACCGAACAAGGTGTGCAGAGTTGTTTGGTTTGACTTACAATAGCAGCTGCAGTGTATTGCGGAATCATGAAACCACTGTTAAGGCCGGGTTTTGCCACCAAGAAGCTGGGCAATCCACGTTTTGCATCTACAAGTTGGTAGGTACGGCGTTCGCTGATACTTCCGAGTTCGGCAAGGGCAATTGCTAAAAAGTCAAGTACCATGGCCAACGGTTCGCCGTGGAAGTGGCCGCCGCTGATAATCATGTCTTCGTCGGGAAGTACAATGGGATTGTCGGTTGTTGAGTTTATCTCAGTCTCGATAACCGATGCTACATAGGCAAAAGTGTCTTTTGCAGCACCATGTACCTGTGGAGCGCAACGGAAACTGTAGGGGTCTTGAACGTGTTCTTTGTGTTGTTTTATAATTTCGCTGCCTTCAGTGTATTTGCGTACGGCTTCTGCTGTCTGCAACTGCCCTTTGTGGGGACGTACTCTGTGAAGCTCATCGAAAAATGGCTCAATGCGTCCGTCGAATGCATCGAGGCTGAGGCTCAATATCATGTCGGCTTGTTTGCTCAGGCGGTTGGCCTTGAGTATCGACCAGACAGCATAGCTGCTCATGAATTGGGTGCCGTTGAGTAAGGCGAGACCTTCCTTGCTTTGCAATTCGATGGGTTGCCAACCTTTGGCTTTATATATTTCCTCTGCGCTGCATTTTTTGCCTTTGTAATATGCTTCTCCCATGCCGAGGATGGCAGGAAGCATCAGGTTTGCCAAAGGACAAAGGTCACCGCTCGCACCAAGACTTCCCTGCTGGTATACAACGGGAATGATGTCGTCGTTATAGCAATCGATAAGTCGTTGAACGGTTTGGAGTTGTGCTCCGCTATATCCGAAACAGAAGTTCTGGGCTTTCAACAGCAGCATGAGCTTGACTATCTCAGCAGGCACTTCGTCGCCAACGCCGCATGCGTGACTCATTACCAGGTTTTTTTGCAGCTGGCTCAATTGCTCTTTGCTGATGGATATGTTGCAAAGCGAACCGAATCCTGTTGTTACACCGTAGATGGGCACTTTCTGGGTTTCCATCTTTTGGTCGATATATTGACGGCATTTGACAATTTTTGCAGTGGCTTCCTCGCTGAGAGCCAAGGTCATTTTATTGTCTATAATCTCCTTAATTCTGTTAAGGGTGAGCTTTTCTGTCGATAGGTAATGAACCATAACGTTTTGTGTTTATTTTTTTAGGATTTCAGTGGCTTTTAATGCAATGTCATTGTCTACCAATATACGGCCGCAGTGTTCGCATACGATGACTTTTTTATGCATTTTGATTTCATTCTGACGTTGCAGGGGTATCTGGCTGAAGCATCCGCCACAGGCTTCGCGGTCGATGGCTACACATGCTAAACCATTGCGCGATGCTTTGCGGATACGATAGTAGGCATTCAAATAGCGTTCTTCAATGTACTGTTCCTGCTCTTTGGCTGTCTTGGTAAGGAATATTTCGTCTTTCTCAGTCTCGGTGATGAGGTTGTCGAGCTCGGCTCTTTTTTGTGCAAGTTCCGATTCGCGGTTGGCCAACAGTTGATTTGCGGCATCGATGTGTTGTTGGGTGTCTTTTATCTTTGCTGTGGCATCTTTAATCTTTCTTTCGCACAATTGGATCTCGAGTGACTGATATTCGATTTCTTTTGAAAGAGATTCGTATTCGCGGTTGTTGCGAACGTTTGCCTGTTGCTTTTCGTTTTTCTCAATCAATGCTTTATGGTCCTCAATCTCATTTTTCTTTTTGTTTATAGCCAATTCGCATTCGCTGATTGTGTTGTCGAAATTGGAGATTCTGGTGTTGAGACCGGTTATTTCATCTTCCAAGTCTTCGATTGATTGAGGCAATTCTCCTCTGATGCTTTGAATTTTGTCAATTTCAGAATGCACCATCTGTAAGGTGTAGAGAGCAACAAGGCGTTTTTCTACGGCCAAGTCAACATCTAAAATTACGTTTGGATTTTGTTTGGTGCTTTCTGCAGCGTTAATGTCGGTTGTTGTGACTTTCTTGGGCATATTATAATATATTGATTGATGACTAATTGAGATGTTTCTACTATTTGATATTTAGTTAAATATAATGTGCGTATCCATGTGTGGATTTGGAAATTACGCATGCAAATTTACCAAATTTTTCCAATATTTTCGAATAAATTATTTCTTTGGCATATTGCTCACTTTCATAATGTCCAATATCGGCTAAAATGATTTTGTTATCGGCATTTTGAAAGTCGTGGTATTTTAAATCGGAGGTTAACAACATGTCAGCTCCAGCGGCTATTGCGTCGCCTGTCAAAAAGCTTCCCGAACCACCGCATACTGCTATTTTGCTAATGGCGTTTCGTTCCATTCCATTGGTGCGTATGTAGGGTATGTTGAGGGTCTTCTTTACTTGCTGAAGATATTGGTTGGAGTCAATCGGATTAGCCAAACAACCTATCATTCCGGCTCCGATTTCAGGATGTCCGTTTAAAGGACGCAAAATGTTGGTGTTTATGATTCCGAGCTTCTGGCATAAGATGCCGTTCACCCCATCCTTCAGATTGTCAAGATTTGTATGGGCGGCATAGACACAGATGTTGTTTTGAATCATCTTGATTATCATTTGGCCCAATGTGTTTTCGTGAGTCACTCGTTTAATTCTGCCAAAAATGCATGGGTGGTGGGTGACAATCAGATTGCATTGTTGGTCAATGGCTTCTTGTATCAGGTCGAAAGTTAGGTCGATGGCGATAATGGCACCGGTGTATTCGTTGTCGGCATCTCCGACAAGAAATCCCGAATTATCGTATTCCTCCTGAAATTCAGGATGGAATACGATATCGAGATATTGGATTACTTCATTGATTTTCATGGATTGTAATGTGGGTCTACCATAGGTTGGCACGATGTTCTGGTGCAAGGTACATTTTATCGGTTGGCTGGATGTTCCAGGCTTCGATAAATTCTTTAATGTGTGGTAAAGTTACATTTACACGGTTGATGGCCAATGAGTGTACGTCGATGGTGGTTAATTGCAATATCGCTTTGTCGCGGATATTGCTGGCCCATACACCGGCATATGCCAGATAGAAACGTTGTTCGGCTGTGAATCCGTCCATCTTTTTGTTTCTGACTTGACCTTTTTTGATTGCATTCTGCATGGCTTGGAAACTAATCTTCAGACCTCCGTTGTCGGCAATGTTTTCTCCGAGGCAGAGCTCTCCGTTGGCATAGGTTTCAGGATCGTCAAGCACTTTTACCTTGTTGAAGCAATCAACCAATACCTGGGCGTTGTTTTTGAAGTTTTCGGTATCTTCGGGCAACCACCAGTCGTTAAGATTTCCGTCCTTGTCGTAGTTGCGGCCTTGGTCGTCAAAACCGTGTGTCATTTCGTGTCCGATAACAACACCAATCGCACCGTAATTGAAGGCGTCATCGGCTTTCATGTCGAAAAATGGGGGTTGAAGTATTGCTGCAGGGAAGCAGATTTCGTTGGTGGTGGGATTGTAGTATGCGTTTACAGTTTGTGGTGACATCAGCCATTCGTTACGGTCAACAGGCTTGTTTATCTTGTTCACCATGTATGCAATGTCGAATTGGTTGCTGCGTAGTATATTGGCAAAGTAGCTGTCGTTCTCAATCGACAATCCGCTGTAGTCGCGCCATGTGTCAGGATAGCCGACTTTAACAAGTATCGACTCTAATTTTTCTTGTGCCTTCTGTTTTGTGGCCGCGTTCATCCATGTTGCAGTTTCGATGCGTTGGCTGAAAGCTTCTTGAAGATTTGCAACCAATGTGGTCATGCGTTTTTTAGCCTCGGGTGGAAAATGTTTTTTTACATAAATCTGACCAAGGGCTTCGCTTAATGCACCGTTTACGGTAGTGGTGACTCTTTTCCAACGGGGACGCGGTTTTTCTGCACCGCTGATGGTCTTTCCGTAGAATTCAAAGTTGGCGTTTACGAAATCATCGCTCAGGTAGGCCGCTGCAGTGTTGATTACATTCCATGCATAGTAGGCTTTGATGATGTCGGTGAATTCCGATGCGAGGATTAGCGATACTTCTTCAATGTACTCGGGTTGGGCAATGTTGAAAGGTTGTATGTCGCTTATGCCCATTGTGTTGAAGTATTTTTCAAATCCGATGGCGGGAGCCAATTCATGGGCTTCAGTCAAACTCTTTTTGTTGAATGTTTTGAAGGGGTCTCTGTTGGTGAGATTGTCGTATTGAGCCTTTGCCAAACGTGTTTCGAGCGAAAGCACCATTTCGGCCAGTTTTGAGGCCTCGTATCCGCTCAACTTATCATATCCTGCAAGTTTGAATTCAGTGGTCATAAGCTTGAGATATGCCTCACGGATGTTTTGGTTTGTGGCATCGTCTTTTAGGTAATAGTCGCGGTCGCCAATGCCTAACCCGGTTTGGTATATCCACGCGATGCTTATTTTTGCGTTGTCATAATCGCTTTCGTTGAATAGTCCGAAGAAGGGGTTGATTCCGACCAGATGCAGTTGATATAGATATTCAGTAATGTCATTGCGGTTGTTCAATTTTGCAATTTCGGAAAGCATGGGCACGATGGGAGCGGCACCGTCTTTTTGCAATTTCACACTATCCATTCCGATGTTGTAAAGAGTTGCAATTTTGTCGCTGATGGAGCCAGGTTCGTTTTTGGCGCGAGATACTTCGTTGATAATGGTTTGCAGATGAATTTGATTGTCCTCCTGCAGTTTGTCGAATGAACCGTAACGGCTGTGTTCGGCATCCAATGGGTTGTTTTTCATCCAACCGCCGCAGGCATATTGGTAAAAGTTGTTTTTGGGGTCTGCGGTTTTGTCAAGGTTCTCTGATTTGATTCCAGAGGTGACGCGCTGGGCGTCGGCTACAGAGGAAATTAGTGTAGCTGCCATAAATAATAAAAATGTTTTTTTGTTCATATACGTTATTGACTGAATTAGCAAAGGGCGGTTGCAGGCCGCCCCTTGGTTAATATTAAATTGATTCTGGGTTGTTCATGGTTTTGATAGTGCAGAGTTTTTATAAATTCTGTTTGAGCGTGTGCTGAAGGCTATTGTTTACATCAGCTTATCCTCATGCGGTAGTAGAGTACGTCTATATCTACAGCGTAATTAATTTGCAAATTTACATAGTTTTTTTGTAATATACGCTCATTTTTTCATCGGTATGGTTTTGTTAATTGTAAACATCTGGTTTGTAATCGATATAATTGCTTTGTGCAATGTTTATGTCTTACTTTATTCGGCCGGATTTTAACCATATATAGCGTAGAATTGCCTATCTTTAACCTCGTTGACAGAAACTCCGTCACATTGTCGACAAAATACTCCGGCAGGCTTAGTAGGTTGCCGTTGCTGGAGGTTTTTCCGATAGGGGGTGACAAACGTGAACATAGATGGCATTGTCATACCAGGCCGTCTTGTTGGCAAATAAATTCACAATCTTTTGGATGACGTTGTTTTTGTATTCAGAAATCCTGTTTCGTGCGGTGGAATTGTATAAAATGTAATTTTGCAGAAATAAGGTAATTTCTAAAATTTAAATCACTGATAATAATACAAATATACATACATTTCGTTATTATATTGAACATAATTACGAAACCTATGGCAAAATACAAGAAACTCGGGACGGTCACTCTGTTCGACACACAAAAGACAAAAGAAAACCTATCAGAATTGGGAAATCCTCTTGAAAGGCTGTCACAAGTGATTGGCTTCGAAATGTTCCGGGGCGCGTTGGAGGATGTTTTCGAGAACAGGTCCAAGAAG